>RFPW01000201.1 GCA_009925965.1 Betaproteobacteria bacterium | reverse complement strand
AGGGGTTCACCAACAGCACGGCAACACCGGCAACATTTGCCGAATCGACGGCAAGCGCTCCGGTCGAATCACTGGAATTCTTCGCCGCGGATTCCAGATCACCCGACTTGGCAGATCCGGTACCGGCCGCCGAAATAGTCCCGTTTTCGGGAAGCGTTAACTCGTCGCCCGACTCAGCCAACGCGCCCGACTCACCGGTCTGCGAGCGCAGTCGCACACTGTTGTCCGCGACTTCTGACGCTTGCAGGACGGCCGCCTTTGACGAATCGGCATCTTTTAATGCCCGCGCGAATGACACAGAAGAATTCTCCCCCGCGCGCGCTGGCTTGAGCGCTTTAAAGGGAACAGTGTCCGTTTTCGACAGCTTGGGCACAACAGTGGTCATGACGCGATCCAGGTTGGACACGTGGTTGGGGGATTACCTCCAAGCAAAAGAAATGCCACTCAATCCACGTGGCCCAGAGCGCGAAGGATTTTTTCCGGTGTGATCGGCTGCGACCAGACTTCGGCGTGCAATGGCGCAAGCGCATCGTTGATGGCGTTCATGACCGCGGCCGGCGCGCCCGCGGTCCCAGCCTCGCCCGCACCTTTGGCGCCGAGTTGGCTGCTGCGCGTGGGCGTCTGCACATGGGCCACCTCAATATCGGGCATCTCCGCGCACATCGGGACTAGATAGTCCGCCATGCTCGCATTGCGCATGAGGCCCTCGTCGTCATACAGGCACTCCTCGAGCAGCGCGCCCCCGAGCCCCTGGACGATCGCGCCACGGATCTGCTCATCGACCAGTCTTGGATTGATCACCCGACCGCAGTCTTCGACGGCCCAGTGTTTAAGAAGTTTCACGAACCCAGTCTGAGGATCCACTTCGACGTAGGAGGCCTGAACACCATTGGTGAAAATGAACGGGTAGTCACGCTGGGCGTAATGACGGGTCACCATGAGTTCAGGGGTGAAGTCATTGGGCAAGGTGTCCGAACGGAAGTAGGCAACGCGGCCAAGTTCGGCAAAGGGCAACAGGGGCTCAAAGTGGATGGCATCGACGACCTGGCCACGGCGCACGGCCAAGGCGCTAACTTCACGTTTTAGAATGACCGCACCGACCTTGAGAATGTTGGCGCGTAAGGCCTGCCCTGCGAGAAGGACTGCTTCACCGCCAACCCCGGCACCGCGTGAGGCCCAGGTACCACCGCCATATGGGGTGATATCGGTATCGCCCGTGATGACCCTGACAGACTCGAGGTCCACCCCGACCGCATCCGCCGCGATCTGGCGGAAGATGCCATCGTTGCCCTGCCCCTGTTCGCCCACACCGATCAACAAGGTGACCGCCCCGGACGGGTCGAGACGCATCGTCGCCCCATCCTGGGACGCAATGCGCGCACCACCAACCCCGTAGAACGCAGCGCTCGGGTTGGTCAGTTCGATCAACGTTGCAAAGCCGATGCCACGATAAATACCCTGGCCACGCAAGCGCTCACACTCGGCCTTGAGAACGTCGTAGCCCATCATCCGCTCAAGCTTGTCCAGACACGCTTCATGCGAAAGCGACTCGAGACGGATTCCACTCGCACCCGTTGCCGGATATGCATCATCGGGGATCACGTTAAGCCGGCGGATTTCGAGCGGATCCATGCCGATTTTTCGGGCCGCCAGATCAACCAACCCCTCGGTTACCGCGCACGCGATTGGATGGCCCACACCCCGGTACTGACAGGTCGGCGTCTTATTCTGAAACACTACGTTCAAATTCGCACGATAGTGCTTGTGTTTATAAGGGCCTCCAACCAGATTCACGACCTGATTGCCCTCAATCGCACTGGTTCTTGGAAACATCGAATACGGGCCAATACCGGTCAGATCATCGATCTCAAACGCGAGAATTTCGCCATCCCGATTCACTGCCGCGCGCGCCTTGACCCGATGGTGGCGGGCATGGATGTCACTCGTGAAGGACTCCAGGCGGTCGGCGACAAACTTGACGGGTCGCCGGCAAAGGATCGATAACGCGACCGTCGCAAAATCGTCTGGATAGGCGTGAACCTTGATACCGAATGAACCACCCACATCCTTGCAAATGACGCGGATTGATGATTCTGGCAAATCAAACTGACGCGAATACAGGTCCTGCATCATGTGCGGGGCCTGAAATGAGTGATACACCGTCAGCCGCTGCTCAGCAGCGTTCCAGTCCGCAATCTGACTGCGTGGCTCCAGCGTGACCCCGGTGTGACGGCCGAACTCGAAGGTCGATTCAACCACCGCATCCGCCCTTGAAAACGCCTCGTCCACATTGCCCACATTCAAACTGCGGGTAAAACAGAGGTTGTCGCCAAGTTCCGGATGAATCAGCGGCGTCCCTTCATCGAGTGCGGTCTCCATGTCGACCACCGGCGGCAGGCGCTCAAAGTCGACGTGCACGTGCTGCAACGCGTCCTCGGCCTGCTCCCGGGTCTCGGCCACCAACGCCACGACTGGTTCACCTTGCCAGCAGGCCCGATCGATCGCCAGTGGGTACTGCGGAGCAGACTTCATCCCGGCAAGGTGCGCCAGAGTCGCCACCCACGGCTTACAGATCCGCGCCAGGTCGTGCCCGTCGGCGACCATAATCACGCCCGGCATCGCCCGTGCGGCGTCCGCATGGATCGCAAGAATCCGGCAGTGGGCAACTTGACTGCGCCAGAACACTACGTGCGCCATGCGCGGCAATTCAATGTCGTCGGTGTACGTCCCCTGACCCTGGACAAGCCTTCGGACGCTTGGACGATCAGCACTCGCGCCGATGTAACGCGGGTCCTCGGTCAGGGCATGCAAGGGTTGATTGCCCTGATCGACCCGAGCCGGGCGCTCTTCGGTAGTTTCATGTGCGTTCATTGGCCGGCCTCCTTCACAGCAGCCCCAGCAGCCCCAGCAGCCCCAGCGGAACCAGCAGACCCCGCGCGCAACGCCAGGGTTTCGCAGATCGCTTCGACAATGGCGTGATACCCCGTGCAACGACAGTAGTTTCCACTCATCCATTCACGGACTTCAGCGCGGCTGGCGTCGGGTTTGTTCTCCAGCAACTCTTTGGCCGCCATCACCATACCGGGCGTACAGAAACCGCATTGCAGAGCGGCATGCCGGATAAAGGCGTCCTGCAAATCGCGCACATCGCCGTCCTCGCTCAAGCCCTCAATGGTCCGAACCCGAGCGCCATCGGCCTGGACTGCAAGCGTCAAACAGCCTCGCACAATCTTGCCGTTGACTTCGACCGTGCACGCGCCACAAACCCCATGTTCACAGCCAAGGTGGGAGCCCTTGAGACCGAGTTCACCACGGACAAAATCAACCAGATGCGTTCGTGGTTGCACATGTCGCTGCGTGCGCTGTCCGTTCACGGTCAGATCAATGCCCTGTAATTCGGCCATCACGAATCCTGTTCAAAACATTAAAGTTGTCCGCGCGACTAAGCCATCAAGGCCAAGCGGTTGGCATGGGCGGCGCTCAGTAGCCTGCGGGTCAACACCGTTGCGAGATGGCTCTTGGTCTGACTCGAATGCGTCAGATCCGGCAAAGGATCGAGCTCGCCCTTCAGCGAGAGGAGCGCGATCTCGATCGTGGTCTCGTCCAGAACCTTCCCGCTCAGCAAGCCTTCAGTCCGGGGTGCCCGCAAGGGAATCAGGCCCATGCCCAAGAATCCAAGCCGAACCCGCTGTGCGACCAGCCCTTCAAAGCGCGCCGCAATCGCAACACCAGCGACTGCATAGTCGCCATGCCTGCGGGCCAGTTCGTCAAATGCGAACCAGTCCCCGGTTGAGGCAATGGGGACTTCGGCAGACACGACGATCTCATCGGGCTGCAAATCCGTCATGTACAAATCCACAAAGAAATCGGTCGCCGCGATCCGGCGCTGGCCAGAGGGCCCTTGAACGGTAATGACGCCCTCCATCGCGACCAGGCAACAAGGCCACTCCGCGGCAGGGTCACCGTAGGCAATCGATCCACCCCATGTTCCAGAATTCCGAATCGCCCGATGCGCGATATGAGGAACCGCAGCGGTCAAGAGCGGCGCATGCTCAGCCACCAGCGCCGACGACTCAATCTCCGAATGTGT
>RFPW01000021.1 GCA_009925965.1 Betaproteobacteria bacterium | reverse complement strand
TAGTCGATCGTTTCGCCAGAAATCGTCATATTGTCTGTATTCATGACGCCATGAATAAAGCCAACATTCATCCACTGTGAGATCAGTTGAGCTTGCCGACGGGCAACGGCCTCGAACCATGCTCCCGCAGCGTTGGGTTGATCCGCGAGCTCGGGGTCGTGGCGCGCCAGGGCATAGTCAAAAAGTTGGCGCACCCGCTCGTGCTCCCCTCGTGCTGCAAAATACTGGAAGGTACCCACTCTCAAATGGCTAGAGGCCACTCGAGTCAGGATCGCCCCTGGTAGTGCCTGCTCGCGAAAGACGTCATCGCCCGTCGTGACCACCGCAAGTGATCGCGTCGTCGGGATGCCCAGCGCGTGCAGTCCCTCGCTGACCAAGACTTCGCGCAGCATTGGGCCGAGCGCGGCTTTGCCATCACCGCCTCGCGAATAGGGCGTGCGCCCCGATCCCTTGAACGCTATGTCGAAGCGTTGCCCGGACGGGCTGACCACTTCACCAATCAGGAGGGCACGGCCATCACCTAAACGGGGTGAAAATCCTCCGAACTGATGTCCTGCATAAACCTGCGCAATTGGTCGAGCGGTATCTGGTAGGCGTTGCCCGGAAAAAAGCGCCGTGAGCTGACCATGATCGCGTGCATCGAGTTTCAATCCGAGGTCCTTCGCCAATTCCGCATTGAAAAAGACCAGTGCGGGCGCGCTGGCGGGCGCTGGCTGCCAGTCCAGAAAAAACCCATCCAGCGCGCGGGCGAAGGTATTGTCGAAGGTGATCATGAGTTTGGGTCTTTGATAAGCTTGGCCGCGCTGGTTACTGGTGGTGTAGGTGCCGCAGGTGCCGTTGGTCGATTCGTTTCAGGGATTGAGGTTCAGTTGATTCGCTGGTTCTGGATGATTCTTCTCACAGGCCTTGGTCTTTCGGCCCCGCTATCCGCGTGGGCTGCAGATGTCAGTGTGGCGGTCGCCTCTAACTTTACGGCACCCATGCAGCGGATTGCCCAGGAATTTGAGCGCGACACGGGCCACCGGGCGGTTCTCGCTTTTGGATCAACTGGCGGCTTCTATGCTCAGATCAAGAATGGTGCCCCGTTTGAGGTGCTTCTGGCGGCGGATGATGTGACCCCTGCGAGGGTCGAGCAGGAGCGCTTGGGCATCGCAGGTACCCGATTTACTTACGCGACAGGGCGCCTTGCGTTATGGAGCACAACGCCAGGGCTGGTCGACGATCAGGGAGAGGTCCTGCGCCGCGGCGGCTTTGAACGATTGGCGATTGCGAATCCAAAACTTGCGCCCTATGGGTTGGCGGCCATCGAGACCTTGACGACGCTCGGTTTGTTACAGCGCTTGCAACCCAAGTTCGTACAAGGCGAAAACATCACCCAGACGTATCAGTTTGTCGCAAGTGGCAATGCCTCGGTTGGCTTCGTAGCGGTCTCGCAAGTTACGCGCGATGGAAAAATCACCGAAGGATCGAGCTGGATCGTTCCAGCAGCATTCCACCGTCCAATCCGTCAGGATGCAATCCTGTTGAATCCCGGGAAAGACCGACCAGCCGCCGGGGCATTTTTGGCTTTCCTCAGAGGGACCAAGGCTCGAGCCATCATTCGATCATTCGGTTATGAGGAATGACTGCTTGGCTTGATCACGAGAGTGTCGAGACGGTATTTGTCACCCTCAAACTGGCGGGGCTGACGACGATTCTGCTTCTGATTTTGGCGACACCAATCGCCTGGTGGTTGGCTCGCACGAAGTCAGCTTGGCGCGTGCCGATCGCCTCCATGGTCGCATTGCCCCTGGTCTTGCCGCCAACGGTTCTCGGGTTCTATCTGCTCGTGACCCTCGGACCCAATGGTCCAATGGGCCAACTGACCCAAGCGATGGGCCTTGGCAGCTTTGCATTCACCTTCACAGGATTGGTGATCGGCTCGCTGATCTATTCGCTGCCATTTGCGGTCCAGCCACTTCAGAATGCCTTTGAAGCGATGGGTGAGCGCCCCCTCGAAGTGGCGGCAACGCTACGTGCCAGTCCCTGGGACACTTTTTTGACCGTCGCTTTGCCACTCGCGCGACCCGGGTATTTGACTGCAGCGATCTTGAGCTTCGCCCACACCGTTGGTGAGTTCGGTGTCGTTCTTATGATTGGAGGAAATATTCCAGGCAAAACGCGGGTGGTTTCGACGCAAATTTACGGTCATGTCGAAGCCATGGAGTATGCCCAGGCACATGCGTTGGCAGCCGGGATGTTGCTGTTTTCCTTCACGATTATGCTGGTGATGACCTGGCTCAACCGGAATCCGATGCGGGCGCTGTCGTGACAAATATTGATAGGGTTCGGGGCGCCCTACCGATCCAGGTCACGCTTGAGTTCGCCCGCTCGGAGTTCGTCCTTAATGTTGACCTCAGACTGCCTGGCACGGGGATCACGGTTTTGTTTGGTACGTCAGGGTCTGGCAAGACGACCTTGCTGCGTTGTGTGGCGGGTCTGGAGCGCGCGCCACGCGCAATCGTGACCGTCAATGGATCTGAATGGCAGCACGATGGGTCGGTTTTTTTGCCGACCTGGCGGCGGCCGCTTGGGTATGTATTCCAGGAGCCCAGCCTGTTCGCGCATCTAGACGTGGCGCGGAATATTCGATACGGATTGAGCCGAGGTGTACCGTCAGCGCAGGCATCCTCCATATCGCTGGACTCTGTGATTGAACTGTTGGGCATCTCGGGGCTGCTTCATCGCAAGCCGACCGAGCTTTCAGGAGGAGAGCGCCAGCGCGTGGCGATTGCCCGTGCGCTCGCCACCCAGCCGCAACTGCTGCTACTCGACGAGCCCTTGGCGTCCCTCGATCAGGCGCGGCGTCAAGAAATCCTACCTTGGCTGGGTCGCTTACGGGATGAACTGAAGATTCCAATGCTCTACGTGACCCATGCTGCCGATGAGGTGGCGAGGCTCGCGGATCACCTCGTCGTGCTCGACCGGGGGCGCGTACGCGCTTCTGGACCGGTTTCCGAAGTGTTGAGCGCCATCAATCCTTTAGTAGTTCTTGGAGATGACGCGGGTGCGCTGCTCGAGGTTCGTGTCGCCGAGCATGATCGGTCTTGGAAGCTGGTCAGGGTCGCATTCCCGGGGGGTGACTTGTGGTTGCGGGATACGGGGCTGCCGCCAGGTCAGATCGCTCGAGTTCGAGTCTTAGCGCGGGATGTCAGCATTGCTACCGAGCGGCCAACCCATACCAGTATCCAGAATATTCTTCCGTGCGTCGTTGAGTCGATCGCTACTGATCTTGAAGAGTCGCAGTCGCTAGTTCAATTGCGTTGCGGCGAATCAATCCTGTTAGCCCGAATCACATCACGGGCGGTTGCATCGCTAGGCCTCATCGGGGGGATGCCAGTGTGGGCTCAGATCAAGGCGGTGGTACTGGTGGACTGACTGGCACGGCGGTGCACCCCGCTTTTTGCTGATCTACCCGGATACCAAACCCGGAGTAAACGATGCACGATCTCGCCAGCCTGCTCAGTCAACTGGGTCTCGCCGATGACCCTGAAGGTATTCGCCGCTTCATCCACCATCATGCGCCGCTCGGTCCGAGGATGCGGATCGAGGAGGCCCCGTTCTGGACATCGGTTCAGGCCGACGTGCTGACCGCATGCTGGCTCGAGGATTCAGATTGGTGCGACGCCTTTGATCAATTGAATCTCGCGCTGAGTTTGGGTCCTGATGGTTTGGCGTAAATTACTCGGTTTCACATCCCCAAGAGATGCCGATGAGTCTGGCCATTCAATTCGATGATGTCACTGCCGCCGCTGCGCGCTTGGCCGGACATGCAATCCGAACCCCCGTGCTGACCTCACAGACTGCTAACGCCCTGACCGGCGCGCAGCTCTTCTTCAAGGCCGAGAACTTCCAGCGGATGGGTGCGTTCAAGTTCCGTGGGGCGTTTAACGCGCTGTCAAAGTTCAGCCCCGAGCAGCGAGCGAAGGGTGCGATCACCTATTCGTCAGGTAACCATGCACAAGCGGTTGCCTTGTCGGCCCGGATGCTCGGAATGCCGAGTGTGATCGTGATGCCTCAAGATGCGCCCGCAGCCAAGCTGGCAGCCACTCGGGGTTACCAATCTGGCCAAGCCGGTAGTGATGTGGTTTTGTATGATCGCTATAGCCAGGACCGGGAAGCGATTGGGCATCAGATTGCCGCTGAGCGGGGGATGACGCTCATCCCGCCTTTTGATCATCCAGATGTCATGGCCGGGCAGGGCACAGCGGCGCTCGAACTCATCGATCAAGTTGCGGAAATCGATGGCGGCGGACTCGATGCCTTGTTGGTCTGCCTGGGTGGTGGCGGATTGATTTCGGGTTGCGCGGTGGCCGCCAAACACCGGTTACCTGCGATCGAAGTCTGGGGGGTCGAACCCGAGGCTGGAAACGACACTCAGCAAAGCCTCGCGCTGGGGCAAATCGTGCGGATCGAAACCCCCAAAACCATCGCAGATGGCGCCCAGACCCAGTCGAGTGGGCAATTCACTTTCCCGGTGATTCAGCGCCTCGTTAAAGGCGTCGTCACCGCCACGGATGCCCAACTGATCGACACGATGCGCTTCTTCGCTGAACGCATGAAAATGGTGGTCGAGCCGACGGGGTGTCTGGCTGCGGCGGCGGTGTTTGCCCGGGCCGCAGGCCTATCGGATCTGCGTGGTAAGCGAGTGGGCGTGATCGTTTCGGGGGGTAACGTGGACATCGCCCGTTTCGGTGAGTTCCTGGCGGGTCCGGTTTAGTTCGGATCGCGGACATCCGCGATCACGGTCGTTCCAAAATCAGGCCGCTCGAGGTACGCGATGACCTTAGCTGCAGCGGATTCTGGCGTATCGAGCAGGCCCCCCGACTTAAGACCCGCAAAGCGTTGCTGAGCGGGAAATACCAACGGATCGGCGCCGCGTAACTGGACCTGCATGTCGGTATCGATCACCCCGGGGGCGAGCGAGATGATGCGGGCGCCGTTTGGTTGCTGCGCCGCTTCAAGCGCCAGCGATCGGCTGACGTGGTCCATCCCCGCTTTGGTCGCGCAATAGACTGCGCTTCCGGCCATCGCGGTACGGCCAAGCCCGGAAGAGATATTAAGGATCTTGCGGGGAACCTCCGGCGCTAGATCGTTACTGGCCCCCAGAAAAGCAGCGCTCAGGAGCACCGGCGCCTCGAGTCCAGCTCGAATAGCGTGGCTGATGGCGATGAAGTCAGCCGAGTCAAGCGGGCCTGGTTCGACCAGCATGGCAGCGTTATTGATCAGACTCAGACTGCTGATCGTACCCCGCGGCAGACTCGCGACCCATTGCTGAAGCTGTTCAGCGACCTCTACGGGGGAGGTAAGGTCGACCGACCACTGCTCGAGGCCATTGGCCCCATTGTGTGCGTCGGATGCGCCTAAGACGGTCAAGTTGGCAAGGTCTACATTCGGTGTTCGCTGAATCGTCAGGAGTCGATGGCCCTTGGCGAGCAATTGCTTTGCGATGGCCAGGCCAAGGCCGCGGGATGCCCCAGTGACGATGGTGACAGGTGAGGTGACGGGTGAGGTGCTCATGGTTCTATCTCGCAGGGTTTAAAACGGGACGGCAGCGCAGAACTCGACGTGTTCTTGTCGGCCCGGATGAATGAACTCAAGGTGAGAAGCATGCAAGAGTAATCGCGAACTCAGGCCCGATGGATGGTCGGATCCATACAGTGGGTCTCCCACAATCGGGTGGCCGACTGCGCAGAGATGTAGACGGAGTTGATGCGATCGTCCTGTGATCGGCGATAGCTCTAGTCTTGAGTAAGATTCTGAATGTTGATTCGGTAGCAGTCGCCAATGGGTGGTCGCTGGCTTTCCGTGCGCCCAGTCAACCTTCTGGCGCGGCCGGTTGGGCCAGTCGGCGATTAGGGGCAACTCAATCGTCCCGGCCGGAGCCTTGAGATGACCGTGGACAACAGCCTCATAGCGTTTTTTGATTTGGCGTTGCTCGAAGAGTTGACTGAGCGCGCGTTGCATCGTTGGGCCACGCGCAAACAACAAAAGACCTGAAGTGGCCATGTCGAGTCGATGGACGACCAGCGCATCTGAATAAATGGCTTGCAAGCGCGAGATCGCGCTGTCCTTCAGTTCGGGCGGACGCCCGGGAACGGAGAGAAGCCCAGCCGGTTTGTTGACCACGATCAGATCAGAGTCTGCAAACACCACAAAGTCGTACATGACCCTGGCGTCAGGTTGTGGGCACCAGCCGGTCGCGTCGCGCAAGCTGCGGGAAACCTTGCCACCAAAGGCCGGCCACAACGATGGATCCGATTCCGCCGACGATCACGGATCCGACCGGGCCGATGGCTGCCGCCATCGCACCCGATTCGAATTCGCCGAGCTGATTTGAGGCGCCGATAAAGACTGAATTCACCGCGCCCACACGACCTCGCATGTGGTCCGGTGTCTCCAGTTGGACCAAAGTCGAGCGGACCACGATGCTCACCATGTCGGCGGCTCCGGTGATTGCGAGTGCCACCATCGAGATCCAGAACGAGGTGGACACCCCAAAGATCACGGTAGCTAACCCGTAGATCACAATGCCCACGAAGAGTTTGCTCCCTGCTTGATCCTCGACTGGCCACCGGGTAAGGAGTGCTGACATCAGCAAGGCGCCGATTCCGGGGGCGGCTCGCAATAGACCCAAACCCCAAGGGCCCACGTGTAAGAGGTCGCGGGCAAAGATGGGTAAGAGGGCGGTTGCACCGCCGAGAAGGACAGCGAAAAGATCGAGCGAGATTGCGCCCAGCAGCACTGGCTGATCACGCACGTAGCGCACGCCTGCGAGGAGACTGTTCAGGCTCGGACGCTCGCCCCGCGGTGGGGTCGGATGGCGGATGGTCAGGCACAGCACGGTGGCGACCAGGAAGAGCGCTGCGCAGGTGCCATACACGGTGGCATGACCTGCCACATAGATGAATCCCCCAATCGCTGGGCCAGCGATGATGGCGGCTTGCATACCCGCCGAGCTGAAGGCCAACGCTCGGGGCAGTAATTCGATGGGAACCAGAATTGGAATCAGCGCGGACTGCGCGGGCATCTGAAATGCCTTAATACTTCCGAGTACGAGCGAGAGGACGAGTAGCAGGGTTCGACCAGTGCCTTGTACATCTCCGACTTCAAAGGGATGCGTTGCAAGTACCAAGGCCACGATGCCCTGGAGGGCCAAACAAATGGCGATCAAGCGGGCCCGGTGATGACGGTCTACGACATGGCCCGAGACCAACATCAACGCGACTGCTGGCAGAAATTGGAATAATCCGACGAGCCCAAGGTCCCAGGCCGATTGAGTCAGGTCGTACATCTGCCAGCCGATGGCGACCATGAGCATCTGACTGCCCGAGACGCCGGCGATCCTTGCAAACCAAAGGCGCAGAAAGGCCTGTTGATGAAAAATCGACGGCGTCATCTAGCGCGGAGACTTCCCGGACCAGATCGACTTGAGTGCTGATTGACGCCACCGTGCAAGGTCTGGTGGGCTGGAAACCGGATTGGCTAGCTTGCGCAACAAGCCATCATGAATGTCATAGATCAGGCCGTGCAGCGTCAGCGCCTGCTCACGCTTCCAGGCATTCATGACGCTGGGCAGGCGGCACAGCTGACTGACCTGTTCGAGGGCATTGAGCTCGCAGAGTCGGTCGACGAGTTCCTTTGGTTGCTCGATTGCATCGAGTTGTTTCGCGTAAGTGTGCCGGACCATTTCGACATGATGTAGCCAGTGCCCCGAGAGTCCCAATCGCTGGCCGGACAGAACCGTTTGCACGCCGCCGCAGCCATAGTGACCAACCACCATGATGTGCTCGACCCGAAGCACTTCGATGGCGTATTCAACGACGGTCAGACAGTTGAGATCGGTGGGCACCACCAGGTTCGCGACATTACGATGCACGAACACTTCGCCAGGTGGCAGTCCGATGATCTGGTTCGCAGGCACGCGGCTGTCCGAGCAGCCAATCCAGAGATAACGCGGTGCCTGTTGCTGAGCAAGTCGATCAAAAAACGCTGGGTCGGTTTTCAGCATTCGCTTGGCCCACGCACGATTATTATCAAATAGGCTACGAAGGCCGTCGGAAGTGTCTTTTTTCGACATGGGTGGGGTTACTCGGGACGCTTGGGTATCAGAACTGATAACGACGCAGGCCGCCGTCAACGGGAATGACGGCACCGGTAATGTACTGGGCTCTGGGTGAGGCAAGAAACACGACGAGTGCCGCGAGTTCTTCGGGCTCGCCGTACCGGCCCATCGGGATTTCGTGTTCGGATTGCCAGGCGCGGTATTCGGGGGTGTAGTTGCGCAGAATCTGGTCGCTGAGGATTCGGCCGGGCGGGATGCAGTTGACGGTGACCCCTTGTTTGCCAACCTCGCGCGACAAGCCTTTGGCCCACGAATGGATGGCTGCCTTTGCGCAGAAGGCGCCGTTGATGCCATCAGGCTCAGACTTTCCGGTGATATTGATGACACGCCCCCAGCCGTTCGCCATCATTTGATCGATCAATCGATCGGTGAGTTGGCGGTGCCGGGTAAAGTTCAGCGTGATCGCCTCTTCCCAGACGGCTTCGTCCGTGTGGAGCTTGAACGGGCGCGATCCACCGGCATTGTTGACCAGGATTTCGACGGTGCCGAGCGTGGCCAGCGCCTGATCTGCGATTTGTTGCGCAGCGTCTGGGGCCAGCGCATCCTGAATGATGATCGTGGGAGTCGGCCCGCCGCCCGCTTGGATCACTGAAGCGACTTCGCTCAAGGCGTCCGCACGGCGGCCAACCAGTGCGAGCCTTACGCCCTCGGCGGCGAGGGCGATCGCGATGGCCCGACCAATACCCGCGCTCGCACCGGTGACCAGCGCGGTCTTGCCGCGCAGTTGCATGTCCATAGACCTTCTCTCAGGAATCCAGTTTGAGATTTGATTTCTTCACAACGAGTTCCCAGCGTGCTTGTTCTTCCCGAATGAATTTGCCGAAATCCTCGGGGGTTCCTGGACCGAAGATCGCGTTGTCGGTCGAGAATCGCTCACCCACCTGACGGGATTTAAGGGCCTGATTGGCGGCGGCATTGAGTTTTTCGATAATCGCTTTGGGCACCGCGGCGGGCGCGATGATTCCGTACCACTGCGAGGTCTCGAACCCTTCATAACCCTGTTCGGCGACCGTTGGTACGTCGGGCAATGCCGCAATGCGTTTGGGCATTCCGACGGCGATTGGCCGAACCTTGCCGTCCTTAATGTACGGCATCAATGCGGGAGCCCCCGCGGATGCCGTTTCGGTGCGTCCCGCAATCAGGTCGATCATTTGCGGGCCCGTGCCGCGATACGGGATATGGGTCAGGTCGATGCCCGTCACCATCGCGAGATATTCGTAGGCGAGGTGTCCGGCACTCGCATTTCCCGCCGAACCGTAGTTCAGCTTCCCCGGTTTGCTTTTTGCAAGCGCGACAAATTCCTTCAGGTTTTTGGCAGGCACATCCGGATGAACCACGAACAAATTGGGTACGCGGGCCAGAAGGGCTACTGGCTGAAAATCCTTGTTGACATCGTAGGGCTGCTTCGCGAGTGCGAATGGATTGACCGCCAGCGTCCCTACATGGCCCAGAACCAGCGTATGACCGTCGGGCGCCGCCTTGAGTACCTCGGTCATCGCGATGACACCGGCGCCGCCCGGCTTGTTTTCAACGATGACGTTCTGTCCAAGTAAAGTGCTCATTTCCACGGCGAGGGTTCGCGCAACGATTTCAGATGTGCCGCCGGGTGCGAACGGCACCAGAAGCCGAATCGGTTTGGTCGGAAATGCCTGCGCAAATGCCAGTTCGGTTCGTCCGGTCATCGCGAGGGTGGCCGCCGCAGTCGCTTTTAATGACAAGCGCCGTTGGCGCTGGTGTTTAGTCAAAGTTGAGGTCATGGTTGTTTGTTTCCGCTGATGGATGTGTATCGTTTTGGACGAGGTGATTGGGGGTATTACGAGGTTGTGGGGGCCGTTATTTCGGTAGCGCGCGTTCGCTGTAACGCCACAACTCTTCGGCCAATTTCTGATCGGACGCTAATGCACTCGGTTGTCGGACCTGACATTGATCGTAGTACAACCCCGTTTGTTCGGTGAGTGCATCCGCGCTCGCGCAATACAGCGTGGTCTGAGCACCCTCCTCGGGCGTAATCATCGAACGCTTTCGGAGCTTCACGATGAACTGCGGCGCATGGCGCCAGATTTCACTGGCGATTACGCCAGGGTGCAGGGCGTAGGTATGCACCCCAGACCCTTGGAGTCTTCGTCCGAGTTCTTGACTGAACAGAATGTTGGCCAGTTTTGAGACCGCATATTCTTGAATGGTCAGCCACGATCGCGTGCGAACGGTCAGATCCTCAAAACGGAGGCGACTGACATAGCGATGCGCGCGGCTCGCGACCGTTACGATGCGGGCGGGCGCACTCTCCTTGATACGGGGTAGGAGTGCTTGCGTCAGTGCAAAATGGCCCATGTGGTTGGTCGCGAGTTCAAAACCCGAGTCGGTTATTCCGCGGGCACCTGCGATGCCGGCGTTGTTGATCAGGCAATGAATCGGCAGGTCCCGGGCCAGGAGTTGATCAGCGCAGGCCCGAATGGATTGAAAATCCCCTAGATCAACCGCAACCGTTTCGACCCGACGATTACCGGTGGCCAGCCGAATCTGGTCTCGAGCGGCGTTTGCGCGCGCCTCGGTGCGGCAGGCCATCACGATATGCGCGCCTTGTCGGGCGAGTTCCAATGCGGTGAAGAAGCCGATTCCGGTGTTGGCACCCGTAATCAGGACCACTTTGTTCTGCATTTTCGATCCTTCTCGTTATCGAGAGCGTACCACCGGGGTGGTGCCGGGGGTTTGGAGGGTCCGAGAGCATCAAATGCTTGATTTTGCGAATTACTTCACCTTTCGGTGGTTTTTCCGCTGGAGGTGAGATCTGGTCGGGCAGTAGGATCAATCTTGATTTGAAACGCATTTCGACCCCGGAGATCTACATGGCCCGTCTTGCCCCTGATTCCAATAGTGAACTCCTCAAAATTCGCGCTGAGCGTGAACGCCTCGAACACCGGGAAAAGCAATTGCTGCGCAGCGTGCAGTCGCGAGGATTGAACGAAATCGTCCGAATTGCGGGGCTTTATCAGTTGGATGTCGATCGAATTTCGGCAGCCTTATCGCGCCGCATTGAGCGGGCAACTCCCGGCGCCGTCGTGAGCAGCGGCCGCAAGGTCGATCCAAAATTTCGTGATCCAGCCGATCCCGCCAAAACCTGGTCAGGTCGCGGTAAGAAACCGCATTGGGTTCAACACCTGGAAACCGCCGGGCGGCTCGATTCGGCGCGTATTTCGCAACGTGCATCGGTTTAATTAAATTCGCCGGGCCGGAAGCGCTTTTAAGAAGTCTTCGACTACTGGCCAGCGCAACTGGGCCCTTAACTCACGCAACGCCCGGCGCCCGTCGATTCGGCGGGACTCTGACAAGAATGAAAGCATCATCGGGGTCAGGTACTGAGGCAGTTCCGCCTTCGGAACACGTGGCGGCGTGGGCAGGCCGAGGGTTTTTGCGACCAGATCGAGCCACTGCCCCGTTGTTAAATTGCTTTGATCAACGGTATTAAAGACGCGCCCCGATCGCATTCGCATCAAACTGAGAACGGTCAGTCGGGCAAGGTCATCTGCATGAATATGGTTGGTATAACCATCGCCGTCGCCGTCCGCGACCGGTAATCGGTTGCGCAGGCGTTCTTCGGGTAGTCGTTCGGCGGCATAGATACCCGGGACCCTCAGAATAGTTGCCTGCAGGCTTGGTCGCCGCTTTAGTCGCCCCCTCGGCTGCCCGGGCTTAATCGCCTTGCGGATTTGTTGTTCGGCATCCACGCGGCGCTTGGCGCGGGGCGTTGTCGGCTGGACGGGAGTGGTTTCGCTGACCCAACCTCCAGCGCGGTCTCCATAAACGCCAGTCGTACTCATGTATGTGAGGCGCGCTGGGGGTTTCGAGCCGCCTGCGCGCTTGGCCTGTGCTGTGCCGTGCGCAACGAGCCAGTTCTTCAGTCTCGGGTCCGCAGCCCCGGCGTTCGGTGGGGGCGCGAGGTAAAGCATCCAGTGGGCAAGGCCGGCAGCCCGGGCCAGCGTACGCCGATGATCAAGATCCGCATTTACAGGCTGGATACCGAGGCGCCTGAGTTCGTTGGCGGTCGTGGCGCTGCGGGCGGTACCTAACACGCGCCATCGCGAACCAAGCAAACCCGCAATCCGCTGGCCCACGTCGCCGCAACCCACGATGAGCAGACGCGGGCGACGCAGTCTGCGGGGAAGAACAGGCCGTCGCATTAAAGTCCTGAGTCCTAGAGTTTGGCAAAATCGCGAATTCAACAAGTTTATCGGGTACGCACGTATGGGCCATCTGGTCACTCTCCTCCCGAGCGGTCAACAATTTACGGCTGAGCCGGGCGAACCTATTCTTGAGGCGGCTTTAAGAGCCCATGTTGTTTTGCCTTATGGCTGCCGAAACGGTGCCTGTGGTTCCTGTAAGGCGCGGGTGGTGGCGGGCACCTTGCAGCAGGATGCGCACTCAACCGGAGCGATGACTCAGGCTGAAAAGCAGGACGGTTTTGCCTTGTTGTGCTGCGCCGTTGCGCAAACAGACCTGACTGTCGAGGCGAGGGTCCTGGCGGGGGTGGGCGATATTCCGGTGCGCAAAATGCCGTGCCGGATTGCCTCGATTGAGCGCCCCACGGCCGATGTGGCGATCATGCGTCTGCAACTCCCCGCAACCGAACGGCTGCAATATCTGGCGGGTCAGTACGTCGACATCATCCTTAAAGATGGTGCGCGTCGGAGTTACTCCATCGCGGTGCCGCCTCACGCGGTCGAAGAGGGTTTGGAACTGCATATCCGACACTTCGCAGGGGGGCGATTCACGGATGCGCTGTTTGGCGTCACTGCGCCTGAGATCAAGGTGCGCGATATTCTGCGATTCGAGGGGCCGCTTGGGACATTTTTCTTACGCGAGGATAGTCAGCGTCCGCTGATCTTATTGGCAAGTGGAACGGGGTTCGCGCCGATCAAGGCGATGGTGGAGCACGCACGATCCAAGCGCATCGATCGGCCGATGACGCTTTATTGGGGAGGCCGCAGGCCCGCCGATTTGTATCGTGACGAGATCGCCCAACAGTGGGCGAGCGAGATTCCCGACTTCAGATATGTGCCCGTCGTGTCCGAAGCTCAGCCAGAAGATCAGTGGACCGGTCGGACTGGTTTCGTTCATCAAGCGGTCTTGGAAGACTTCCCTCGCCTCGGGGATTTTCAGGTGTATGCGTGCGGTGCGCCAGTAATGGTCGAAGCCGCGCGGCGCGATTTCAGCGCGCTCGCCGGATTGCCTGCTGATGAATTTTTTGCCGACGCATTTACGACAGCGGCGGACGAGGCCCTTCTGAATGGAAGGCCCGCGGGGACGGCTTGATCAGTCGCCTATCAGTCGCCTACCCTGCGCCGTCTTCGCCTAAGTAAGCGGACCGTACACGCGCATCATTGAGTAAGACGGATGCGGCGTCGGTCAACGTGATCTGCCCGGATTCCATCACGTATCCGCGGTGCGCACAGCCCAACGCCAGACGCGCGTTTTGCTCCACCAGAAGGATCGGCGTGCCGGCGGCCGACACTGTGCGGATCACGTCGAAGATCTTTTCAACCAGGATGGGCGATAGGCCCATTGAGGGTTCGTCGAGCAGCAGTAACCGCGGGCGTCCCATGAGTGCGCGGGACATGGCGAGCATTTGCTGTTCGCCCCCCGACATCGTTCCCGCCAGTTGCTTGGTGCGTTCACGTAGCCGCGGGAACAGCGTCAACATGCGCTCGATATCGGCCGCGATTTCGGCTGCGCTATTGGCCGCGTTATTACCCGCACCGGTGCGTGAAAACGCGCCCATCTGCAGATTTTCGATCACGCTCATGCGGGTGAAAACACCACGTCCCTCGGGCACCAGAGCCAACCCCCGGCGCACCAGCGTGTGGGTCGGGATCCCCTGGATTGACTCACCAAACAGTTCAATCTGTCCGCTCCAGGCCAAGTCGCCGGTCAAGGCCTTGAGCGTGGTGGTCTTACCGGCACCGTTGGCCCCGATCAGCGTGACGAGTTCGCCGGGTCTGACCTCGAAATCAATCCCTTTGACGGCCTGAATTCCGCCATAGGCGACCTGAAGGCTCGTCACCTTGAGCACCGGCTCAAGCATGGGCGGATCCTTCTGGGGTGGTACCGAGATAGGCCTCGATTACCGCGGGGTCGAGACGCACATCGGCGGGGAGCCCTTCCGCAATACATCGGCCCTGGTCAAGAACGGTTACCCGGTCACAAAGTCCCATCACCAGTTTGACGTCATGTTCGATGAGAAGAATCGTTGTGCCTCGTTGTAGGATGCGTTCAAGCAAGCCGCGTAATGATTGTTTTTCCGTCGCATTCATTCCGGCTGCAGGCTCATCGAGCGCGAGGAGGCGTGGCTCCGTCGCCAGGGCTCGGGCGATCTCGAGCCGACGTTGATCGCCATACGATAGGGTACGGGCGGTGTGATTGGCCATACCGGCAATCCCAACAAATTCAAGTATCGCCAGCGCCTGATCGCGGATTGCCCGCTCTTCGGTCCGCTGCGCAGGCGTTCGTAGGACCGCCCCAAGAATGCCGGCGGAGGTCCGGACATGTCGTCCGACCATGACGTTTTCGAGTGCCGTCATCGAACCAAAGAGGCGAATGTTCTGGAATGTACGGGCGATCCCGGCAGCAGCTACCAGGTGGACCGCAGTGGGCGAGTAGGGTTTTCCGTCGAGCAAAAACTGCCCGTCATCGGGTACGTAAAGGCCAGTGATGACGTTAAATAGGGTTGTTTTTCCGGCCCCATTGGGACCGATCAATCCGACAATGTGTCCGCGCGGCACGGCCAACGTAACGTCGCTGAGTGCCTGTAGTCCGCCAAAGCGTTTTGACACTCCGCGGATATCAAGCAACAAATCAGTCATGATCCCTGTCGTTGAGCCGCGGGCCACAAACCGGCGGGGCGCACCAGCATGATCAGCATCATTGAGAGGCCAAACAGCAACATCCGTAGGGCCTCGGCTGGGATCAGCTCAGCCCCGAACAAACTTTCCTGAACCGGTCGTGCGACATGGCGCAAGGTCTCGGGAATGGCATAGAGCAACACCGCTCCCAAAATGACGCCAGGAATGTGTCCCATGCCGCCCAGTACGACCATCGCCACAATGACGATCGACTCATTGAGCGTGAAACTCTCGGGCGAGACAAAACCCTGAAACGCGGCGAACAGCGCGCCAGAAATGCCGCCAAAAGACGCGCCCAGCGCAAAGGCGAGCAACTTCACGTTGCGGGTGTTGATGCCCATGGCGCGGGCCGCGATTTCATCTTCGCGAATCGCCACCCACGCGCGTCCGATCCGCGAATCCTGCAACCGAACGCTGACCACAAGTAACAGCAGGGTCAGGGCGAGGAACAGAAAGTAGTACATCGTCACCGACGAGATTTCGAGCGATCCGGTTTCTGGGCTTCCAAGCACGATCTTCTTGCCCAAATTGAGGCCGAAGAGGCTGACGGAATCAATGTTGCTGATGCCTTGTGGGCCGTTCGTTAAATTCGCAGGGGCATTGAGATTATTCAGAAAAATACGAATGATCTCGCCAAACCCCAAGGTCACAATTGCCAGGTAGTCGCCGCGCAGTTTTAGGGTCGGAGCGCCAAGCAAGATGCCAAATGCGGCTGCTAGCCCGGCGCCAAGGGGCAGAATCAGCCAGATTCCGGCATGCATTCCGTTGGGTAGTGCCTGTGCGATCCATTCGAATTGTTCGATCAGATGCGGGCTTGAGAGGAGGGCGTAAAGGTAGGCACCTACCGCATAGAACGCGATGTAACCCAGATCGAGCAGGCCTGCATAGCCCACCACAATATTGAGTCCGAGCGCCAGCATGATGTAAAGCAGCGCAAAGTCGAGAATTCGGACCCAGGAATTCCCGGCAAGTCCCGCCACAAAGGGGAGCGCCACCAATGCGATTGCGATTAAACCGATACCGAGCGCCCGTCGCCAGTGTCCCGGAGTAGCCCCTTCAGGCACGATCGGCCACCCGTTCTCCGAGAAGTCCCGATGGGCGTAATAGCAGGACGCCGATCAAGACGACGAACGCGAAAATATCCTGGTAATGGCTGCCCAGGAATCCACCGGTCAAGTCACCGATGTAACCCGCGCCAAGGCTCTCGATAATGCCTAGAAGTAATCCGCCCACGACTGCGCCAGCCAGGTTGCCGATACCCCCGAGCACGGCTGCGGTAAATGCCTTGAGCCCGGGCATAAACCCCATCGCAAACTGAGCGATGTTGTAGTTCATGGCGACCAATACGCCAGCGACCGCGGCGAGTGCGGCACCGATGGCGAATGTGAGGGCGATCACCCGGTTGGCATCTACGCCCATCAAGGCCGCAATCCGCGGATTTTCAGCCGTGGCCCGCATCGCGCGCCCGAGGCGGGTGCGGTAAACCAGCAGAAGTAAGCCCCCCATCATGACGGCAGAAACGACCAGGATCAGCGCTTGTTTGGGCGCTAGTAATGCGCCACCGAGTTCGATGGGTTCCGTTGAAAGAAGGTCAGGAAAGACGATTGGGTTTGGTTTCCAAATCATCATCGCGAGGGTCTGGATGACGATCGATGCGCCGATGGCCGTGATCAAGGGCGCGAGCCTCGGCGCATTGCGCAGCGGGCGGTAGGCAACCCTTTCGATCACGAGGGACAGCGCAATACACACCGGAATCGCGCAACCGATACCAATGATCAGCAAGATCGGCCCAGGGATCCCGGGCGCGCTCTTTTGGAGCAGATTGACGACGGTGACTGCCGTCATGGCACCCACCATCAGGACCTCGCCGTGGGCGAAATTGATCAGTTGGAGGATCCCGTAGACCATGGTGTAGCCAAGCGCAACGAGTGCGTAGACACTACCCAACACGAGGCCGTTCAGAACCTGCTGAAAGAAAATATCCAAGCCGAAGTGGATCCGATTACTTCAAGCTCAGAACCCACTTCGCAAGCGTCTGCGCTTCGGCTTCGGTCACCTGCGGATTGGCTGGCATCGGGACCTGGCCCCAGACGCCAACCCCGCCTTCGCGTACTTTCTTGGTCAGGCGAGCGAGAGCTTCTTTGTCGCCCGCGTACTTCGCTGCGACCTCTTTGTAGGCCGGTCCAAGCACGGGCTTGTCAACCGAGTGACACGCGATGCAGTTTTTTGACCGCGCTAATTCCATGCTGGCGTCGGAGCGAACCGGACTGGTGAGTCCGATCGCAGCGAGCAGAATGGCGGCGACCTGTTGAGCGCGAATTGGGGTCATGAACAAACTCCTAAAGGACAGCACTTAATTTGCGCCATCGTCGCAGACCGCGCCGCGACTGGCGGTTGAAGCAAGCCGCCAGAACTTGGCCATGACCCCGCGCTGGTAGCGGGGCTCGGGCGGCTTCCAGGCAGCCCGGCGCTGCGCCAGTTCGGCGTCATCGACATGAAGGGTGAGTTCCAGGGTGTGGGCGTCGATGGTGATCGTGTCGCCCTCGTGGACCAATCCAATCGGGCCGCCGACGGCAGCTTCGGGCGCAACGTGGCCAACCACCATGCCCCAGGTGCCGCCCGAGAATCGACCATCGGTGATGAGCCCGACAGATTCGCCCAGCCCCTGGCCAATAAGTGCTCCGGTTGGTGCGAGCATCTCTGGCATGCCAGGACCCCCCTTGGGGCCAAGATGGCGCAGGACCATCACGTCACCCGCATGGATCTCGCGCGCCATGATCGCCACCAACGCGCTTTGCTCATCGTCGAATACGCGGGCAGGTCCTGTGATGCTGGGGTTTTTAAGTCCGGTGATCTTTGCGACGGCGCCCTCGGGCGCTAAATTACCGCGCAGGATCGCCAGGTGGCCCTGCGCATAAATGGGCTTGTCGATCGGGCGGATGACGTCCTGATCGACTCGGGGTGTGCTTGGCACATTGGCCAGTTCTTCGGCGAGTGTGCGCCCCGTGATGGTCAGGCAGTCACCATGCACGAGCCCTGCGTCGAGCAGCAGCTTGAGAACTTGCGGAATCCCGCCCGCACGGTGCAGGTCCACCGCAACGTAGCGTCCCGAGGGCTTCAGGTCGCATAGCACCGGCGTGCGCTGGCGAACCCGCTCAAAATCATCCATCGTCCATTCAATGCCAGCCGCGTGGGCGATCGCAAGGTAGTGCAGGACCGCGTTGGTTGACCCGCCCGTGGCCATGATCAGGGCCACGGCATTTTCGATTGACTTGCGGGTGACGATATCGAGCGGTTTGCGGTCGTGAATGACCGCATCGATCAATACGCGTGCTGATTCAGTGGTACTGGCGAGCTTGTCGTCATCCGGGTTGGCCTCGGTCGAGGATCCCAGCAGACTCATGCCCAATGCCTCGAAGCTTGAGCTCATGGTGTTGGCGGTGTACATCCCGCCACAGGAGCCTGTACCGGGAACGGCATTGCGCTCGATCCCTTCAAAATCCTCATCGCTCATGCGGCCCGCGGAGTATTCGCCGACAGCCTCGAATGCGGAAACGATGGTGAGATCCTGCCCCTTCCAGCGTCCGGGTTTGATCGTGCCCCCATAGACATAGATCGCCGGAACATTGGTCCGAAGGATGCCGATCATGCCACCCGGCATATTCTTGTCGCAGCCACCCAGCACCAGAATGCCATCCATCCACTGGCCCTGGACAGCGGTCTCGACGCAATCGGCGATCACCTCTCGCGAGATCAGCGAGTACTTCATCCCCTCGGTCCCCATCGACATCCCGTCGGAGATGGTCGGGGTCCCAAAAACCTGCGCGTTGCCCCCCCCGCTTTCGATCGCGTCGATGGCGGCATCCGCCAGGCGCTGAAGACCGGAATTACACGGCGTAATGGTCGAATGCCCATTCGCGACGCCGATCATGGGCTTGTCGAAGTCTTCTTTGACATAGCCCATCGCGTAATACATCGAGCGGTTGGGCGCGCGCGCGACGCCCTCGGTGATATTGCGGGAACGGCGGTTGGAAGGCATGGCTCGGCGGACTCTTGGTGGATGGCATTCCAGTATAGCCGCGGCTCGTGGGGTGCCCAACTTCGTGAAACAATCCCGGCCATGCTGATTCATCCTCAATTTGACCCCATCGCGATTCAGATTGGTCCGCTGGCCGTCCGCTGGTATGGGCTGATGTATCTGTTGGGGTTCGGACTCTTCTGGTGGCTCGGGCGACATCGATTGCGGCGTCCGGATGTTGCTGCCTCGACCCGTCTCGATGCACAAGGCCTGGACGATTTGCTATTTTTCGGGGTGATTGGCGTTGTACTCGGCGGGCGGTTTGGTTATGTATTTTTTTATAAACCGGGCTACTACCTCGAGCATCCGATGGAGGCCCTTGCGATCTGGCAGGGGGGCATGGCGTTCCATGGTGGACTGATCGGGGTTCTGACCGCGCTGTGGCTTTTCTGTCGGTGGCGTGGCTTACGGTTTTTTGCCGTGATGGACTTTGTGGCGCCCTTGGTTCCATTGGGTCTGGCTACCGGGCGGATGGGCAATTTCATCAACGGGGAGCTCTGGGGTCGACCGTCAGAGGTCGCTTGGGCGATGGTGTTTCCGCAGGCTGGCGATACCCTCACACGCCATCCGTCGCAGCTCTACCAGTTCTTTGGTGAGGGCCTCTTTCTGTTCGCTT
>RFPW01000003.1 GCA_009925965.1 Betaproteobacteria bacterium | reverse complement strand
GGCGTGCGTCGACCCGAACCCGCAACGTCTCGCAGACCACACCCCGCGCCTCGGCAAACGCCCGACAGTGCTCAGGCCAAGCATCGGCGGCGGGCTGCAAGCCGTGATGGACGTGAACGGCGTGCAACGACCAGTGATTGGGCCCATGCTGGGGACGATCTTGTGGACAAGGCTGAGACCAACGCGCCCGTAGGCGAACCAGAGCATCGAGCAAAACGCTCGAATCGAGGCCGCCACTCAATGCAATGACCAAGAGGGCCGCCTCGCTCGGCATCCTCCCGGTGTCAAAGCGCGCTAGTAACCAATCGGCGACCGTTCGATCGACGTTTGCGACGGGGTCGTCCGCCGCATTCGGGTCAAGCCCGCGCGCGGCCGACGCTTTCCTTGAACTTGCCATACGCCATCAAGCGCGCATGACGCTGCACTAGAAGGGTTTCGACGTCGGTGCCGTTGAACTGACGCAGCGCATCGCCTAGCGCCCGCTTGAGCAGTTGCGCCATCTGGGCATGATCGCGGTGCGCACCGCCAGCAGGTTCGCTCACCAGCCGGTCGATCAGCCCCAGCGCTTTCAACCGGTGCGCGGTAACGCCAAGGGCCTCTGCCGCATCGGGCGCGCGCTCGGACGTTTTCCATAAGATCGCGGCGCATCCTTCGGGCGAGATGACCGAGTAGATCGCGTACTGCAACATCAACGTCACGTCACTGACGCCGATCGCCAGTGCACCGCCCGAACCGCCTTCGCCAATGATGGTCGAAATGACGGGGACGCGCAGCCGCGACATCTCAAACAGGTTGCGTCCAATCGCCTCCGACTGACCGCGTTCTTCGGCATCGATACCGGGGAACGCCCCCGGGGTGTCAATGAACGTCATGATCGGGAGACCGAATTTCTCAGCCAGTTTCATCAGGCGCAAGGCCTTGCGATAGCCCTCGGGGCGCGGCATCCCAAAATTTCGGTACGAGCGCTCTTTGGTGTCATGCCCTTTCTGGTGCCCAATCACCATCACCGACTGGCCATTGAATCGGCCCATACCACCGACGATCGAGGGGTCATCGGCAAAGCTGCGATCGCCATGCAACTCATGCCAATCGGTGAACATCAAACGCAGGTAATCCAGCGTGTAGGGTCGCTGTGGATGGCGCGCGACCTGGGCGACCTGCCACGGTGTTAGCTTGGCGTAGGTCTCTTTGACGAGAATCTGACCCTTCTTTTGTAAACGATCGATCTCATCGGCAATATCAACAGCGGAGTCGTCCTGCACAAAACGAAGCTCTTCAATCTTGGCCTCAAGCTCTGCGATTGGCTGCTCAAATTCAAGAAAAGTGGTTTTCATCGGTTCCTGTTCAGATTCTCAATATTCGACGGGCACGGGATCCAGACTGCGCCACAGATACCAGGTAGCGGCCGTGCGCCAGGGTGCCCAACGCTGCGCCAAATCTTGCGCCTGTGCTCGGGTCGGTGTCACGCCTTGCAACCAATGAAGCCCCATCGCCCGCAATAATCCGATATCGTCCAACGGCAATACGTCAGGCCGCAGTAGATTGAATATCAGGAACATCTCGGCTGTCCAGCGACCGATACCCCGAACGCGGATCAGTTCGGCGATGACTGCCTCGTCATCCATCGCAGGCCAGCGCGCCGGCAGAAGGTCCCCCTGATCGAAGCGCTGTGCCAGATCACCCAGATACTCGGCCTTGCGCTGAGACAAGCCACAGCCCCGAAGCTGAGCCACGCTCATCGCCATCACCGCCACAGGTGTTATGGACTGCGGCGTTCCTGCACAGACGGCAGTCGAGAATCGATCCCAAACCGATTGAGCGGCCTTGACCGAGATCTGCTGTCCAACGATCGAGCGCGCGAGCGTCGTAAACGGATCACCACGCGAGCCCAGGGCTGCGTCACCGAACCCGGCGATCAGGCCTGCCAGCACCGGATCGGCTGCACTGAGTTCTTGCCGCGCCTGCAGCCACCATTCAGGCGGCGGAGGCGCTGAAACGGCAGGCGTCATCAACTCCGGCGCCACAGCGTTCCGCCTGCACTGTCTTCGAGCGTGATGCCCGCGGCGGTAAGTTCGGCCCGAATGGCATCGGCACGGGCGAAATCGCGCGCCTTCTTTGCGGTGATCCGCAAATTGACGAGCGACTCGATCGCGGCATCATCGAGTCCACTGGCGTCTGACTGAGCATGCAGTCCGCTGCGACGAACGCCCACGGGATCTTGCGTGAGCAATCCGAGGCAATGCCCCAGCGCGCGCAGAAGTCCTGCGTTCTCAACGACCTGATGTCCGCGGTGGACCTCGGCGGCGAGATCGAACAAGACCGCCACCGCCTCGGGCGTCGCAAAATCATCGTTCATGGCGTCCGCGAAACGGGCCGCCGCCGGCGCGTTCCAGTCGACAACTGCGGCAACATCGATCGATGGCAAAGCCGCTTCCGCGAGCGCTCCGTAGAGTCGCAACAGGCCGGTGCGAGCGTCCTCGAGGTGTGCGTCGGACCAGTTGAGGGCACTCCGGTAATGGGCCCGCACGATGAAGAAACGCAGCACCTCGGCGTCGACTTTCTTCAGCACCTCGCGAACGGTAAAGAAATTACCCAGCGACTTCGACATCTTTTCGTCGTCGATCCGCACGAACCCGTTGTGCATCCAGGTCCCGACGAATGGCTTGCAATCCGGGAATGCGGGCTGGGCACCTTCGGATTGAGCGATCTCGTTCTCATGATGCGGAAACTGCAGATCGGCCCCACCACCATGGAGATCAAAACTAGCCCCCAACAATTCCGTCGCCATGGCCGAGCACTCAATGTGCCAACCGGGTCGGCCCTTCCCGTAACTGGAGGCCCAAGTTGCTTCTGCCGGATCGTCGGTTTTGGCCGCTTTCCAGAGGACAAAATCGAGTGGGTCTCGCTTGTGATTGGCCACCGCGACGCGCTCGCCCGCGCGCAATTCATCGGGTGACTTTCCGGACAACCGACCATAGCCGGGGAAGCGCCGCACCGCGAACAACACGTCGCCGTCGGAATCACCCTCTCGATCACCCTCGCCCACACTGTCGGCCCGGTAAGCAAGCCCGTTGCGCTCGAGCGCCCCGATCATCTTGAGCATCGAGGGCACAAACTGGGTCGCTCGCGGCTCGTGGTCTGGCGGTTCAACTCCAAGGGCCTGGGCATCCTCATGCAGCAGGCCAATCGTGCGCTCCGTGAGCTGGGAGATAGTCTCGCCATTCTCAACCGCGCGACGGATGATCTTGTCGTCGATGTCCGTGATATTCCGAACGTAAGTGACCTGATAATCCTGACACCGAAGCCAGCGCCGAACAACGTCAAACACAACCAACACGCGGGCATGCCCGATGTGACAAACGTCGTAGACGGTCATCCCGCAAACATACATGCCAACGTGGCCAGCCTTGATGGGAACAAACGGTTCTTTGCGGCGAGTAAGCGAGTTATGAATTCGGAGCATGTCGATCGGTGACCTCAGGCCCATTGCTAGAATGCACGGGATGCGCGGCAGTTTATCAAAGCCCTCCTCAGCGGCTGAACCCAGGGTCGATCGGTTTTTCCCCATTGGAATTCCCGCGACCAAGATCCATTTGTGGATCGTGCTCATCACCGGAATGGTTTCGGCCTCCTTCATCCTGCCCGCAGCCCACGCGCAGAGCATCGCGCCCGCTGAGTCCGCCGTTGCCCACGCAGAAGCCCTCAAGATTTACCGCTCGGGCGAGCGTTCGAGGGCGTTGGCCCGGGTCGACAAGGCCCTGAGCACCGACCCTAAGGACACTCAGTTGCGATTTTTGCGTGGCGTGTTGTTGACCGAACTCGGGCGTCGGGATGACGCGATCGTTCTGTTCCGTCAGATGATCCAGGATTTTCCGGAACTTCCTGAACCCTATAACAATCTCGCTGTACTGCAAGCCAGCGGGGGGGATCTGGACTCCGCCCGCGAGACGCTCGAAGCGGCGACTCGGGTCCTGCCCTCGTATGGGCTCGCCCATGAGAATCTGGGCGACATTTATCTGCGACTGGCTCAACGCGCCTGGGAGCACGCGGAATTTCTGAACCCCGCACAAGCGGCCCGGGTACAGGAACGTCTCAGCCTTGCAAGAGATCTGGTTACGCGCGATCTCGCTTCGCGAAATCTGGGCCCGAGGAGTCCCAGTCCAGCCGCCGACCCACCGAAGACGCGATACTTGCGGGGGGTCACTGCCACCCCGACGCCAAATTCCAACCCCTAAATTCGATCCGTCAGTTCCATCCCTCAGTTCCACTCCTCAATTCCCAGCCCCTTGAAAGGACCTTCCTGATGAAACCTCGTCTGCTGCAATGGCTCACTGTATTTGCAACGCTCGGCACGATCGCTGATGGGGCTGCTGCTGCCCCGACGCCGCAAGTTGAATTCCGCACCTCAATGGGCAACTTTACGGTCGAGCTCTACCCGGAAAAAGCACCAGTCACGGTCGAGAATTTTTTGCGCTATGTCGATGATGGCTTCTACACCGGAACGATTTTTCATCGAGTGATCGCTGATTTCATGATTCAAGGCGGTGGAATGACCGCAGACATGGCCGAGAAGCCCAATAAGCGCGCGCCAATCACACTCGAATCAAAAAATGGCCTGCGCAACGACATCGGCTGGCTCGCAATGGCCCGCACCGGTGATCCCAACTCAGCGACCTCGCAGTTCTTCATCAACACGGTCAACAACGCGGGCCTCAACCACCCGCAGCCCGATGGCAATGGCTATGCCGTTTTCGGTAAAGTGATTGAAGGGATGGATACGGTTGAAAAGATTCGCCGAGTCAAGACGCGCTCTACGTTCCCCCACCGGGACGTGCCAGCTGAAACGGTCTTGATCGAATCGGCCAAACGACGCTGAGATCCGCACCAATGCGGGTTGGGTTGGGCCCATGAGCAGCCTGTTCATATCCGACCTGCACCTGAGCGCGGCGACGCCGCGGACCGGTGAACACATGATTGGGTGGCTCGAGAGCCACGCCCACATCGCCCGCGATCTCTGGATCCTGGGTGACCTGTTTGAGGTCTGGGTCGGCGACGATACGATCGATGATCCGCACGAACTCGAGTGGCTTAAACCCATTCTGTCCGCGTTGCGAGCATTCAGCGCGCCGCTCGATGGACGCGGCCCGGGCAAGATCCGCCTGATTCGAGGCAACCGCGATTTTCTGCTGGGCGAGCGGTTTGCCCTGGCAACGTCAATCACGATTGTCGAAGAACCCGCCAGGGTCATGATCGGTGGGGTACCAACGTTGCTCCTGCACGGCGACACGTTGTGCACCGATGACGTGGCCTATCAGACATTCAGAAGCGAGGTGCGAACGCCGCAATGGACCTCGGCATTCCTTGCCCGGTCTTATGTCGAGCGTCGCGCAATTGCGGCACAGATGCGCGATGCGAGTCGGGCAGCCGGCGCCACAAAAGCCTCGGCCATCATGGATGCCAACCCTGCGGAGGCTCAATCGCTCCTGACGCGGCACCAGGTCCGCCGAATGATTCACGGTCACACCCATCGGCCGGCCCGCCACGAGTACCCGCAGGGCGAACGCTTCGTGCTGACTGATTGGGACTTTGATGTCCCCGTGGATGAGGCCTTCGCAGGCAACGCAGCCCGGGGTAGCGGTTTATGGGTTCAAGCGGACGGCTCAGTCCACCAATCGATCTAAGCGCCGGGGATCATCGACCATTTGGGTTTCTGCCGCCACTTCGATGCCGACGCGTTGAAGTGCCTCGGTCAGTTCATTGATTCTTCGCTCCTGAGCGGCCGCATGATCGATGAGGCCGTGCAGCGCCAATGACAAGGGATCGTTATCGTCGGGCGAAAGACCGTACGCGGAAAAACCCAGCTTGGCTGCGGTTTCTTCCCGCCGCTGCTGGTCTTCCCGCAAGAGCACGCGCGCTGGATTGCCGACCGCAGTGGCACCCGCGGGCACCTCCTTAACCACCACGGCGTTGGACCCAATCTTGGCTGCGTCACCCACCGTGAAGTTACCGAGGATTTGAGCGCCTGCGCCGATGATGACACCGCGCCCTAGCGTTGGGTGTCGTTTGAATCCTCGCGCGAGCGAGGTCCCACCCAGCGTGACGCCCTGATAAATCGTGCAATCGTCACCCACGACCGCGGTCTCTCCGATCACAACACCCATTCCATGATCGATAAAGACCCGCTGACCGATCGTTGCGCCTGGGTGAATTTCGATCCCAGTGAAGACACGAGCTACATGAGAAACAAAGCGGGCCATCGTACAAAACTGCATCTGCCAAAGACGCTTCGCCAGACGATGCAAAAACAGCGCATGGATACCGGGATAGCAGAGGATGATCTCGAGCACCGAACGTGCGGCGGGATCACGACTGCGAACGGCGAGGATATCGTCGCGAAGGCGGTCGAACATCAGCATGAAGGTGGTAGTTCGGTTCTCATCAACCCAACAGAGTGCCGGTGCGCGGACGGCCATGCAACCAAAATGCAGCAAAGCGGCGGAGCAGGGTCAAAATTTACCCACCCGGCCCGGTGGAGGTTGGTTTCGAGATGGACACCATCCGCGTGCAGACACCGCGCAGAATATCGACCTCCTGGCGCTGTAATCGGGTCCGGCCGAATAGGTTTCGCAAGCGTGGCATGAGGCGCTTTGGCTCAGCCGGATCAAGAAAACCGATCGCAATCAGGGCTGACTCGAGATGGGCATAAAGTCCCTCGACTTGATCATGAGTCGCGTAGTCTGAATCAGACCGCCCCGTTGGTTGGGCCGGACGCACCATTGATGAGGGCTGAGCGTCCGAGTCAACGGTTTGCAGAGCCGCGCGTCGCAACGACCACGCGAACACCTGGACCGCCTGTGCAAGGTTAAGCGAATCACAGCCCAGCGCAGTGGGTATTGAGGCGAAGTGACTGCAGAGTTGGGCTTGAGCCATCGACAGGCCGACCCGTTCGGTTCCAAAAACCAAGGCTACAGGGTCAGCCGCGAGCCGCAATTGATCGAGCATTTGCAACGAGGCCGTATCCGGGTCGAGGGGCTGTGCGGCAAATTCACGCGGCATGCTTGCGGTGGCCATCTGTAGGACGGTGCCAGCGAGGGCTTGCTCCAGGGTGTCCACCACGGCCGCAGCTTCCATGAGGTCATGAGCACCGGAGGCAAACGCAACGGCCTCGGGCACCCGCGCAAACCCAGGCTCCCGCGGGGCCACAACCACGAGTCGGGTCAAGCCCATCGTTTTCATCGCCCGCGCAACCGAGCCAATGTTGCCGGGGTGCGAAGGTTCCACCAAAACAACCCTGATTCGGGTCAGGCATTCCTCTACAATCACGTCATGCATCCTATGATCAATGTGGGCATTCGGGCGGCGCGTCGTGCCGGTCGAATCATCACCCGTGCGGCGTTTGATATCGACACCGTTCGCGTTGCCCGTAAACAAGCCAACGACTTTGTAACCGAGGTCGATCGGGCCGCCGAGGACGCAATTATTGAATCGCTTCTCGGGACCTTTCCCAGCCACACCGTGCTCGGCGAAGAGTCTGGCCATGTTGACGCGCAGGGCCGAGCCGTTGAAGGCGATCCGAGGCTGGGCGAGCACGTCTGGATTGTTGATCCGCTCGATGGCACCACGAATTTCATTCACAGTCTGCCCCAATATGCGATATCGATCGCGTTGATGGAGCGCGGTGTCATTACCCAGGGCGTCATCTACGACCCCAACCGAGACGAATTATTCACGGCCAGCCGTGGTCGTGGTGCCTTTCTGAATGATCGCCGGATCCGCGTATCGAAGCGTTTGCGCCTGCAGGAATCGCTGTTGGGCACTGGTTTCCCCTTTCGACGCGTAGACGATCTCGAAGGCTACCTCGAGCTATTTGCCCGAGTCAGCCGACTGGCCGCCGGGGTACGTCGGCCCGGAGCCGCTGCGCTCGATCTGGCCTACGTCGCATGCGGACGCTATGACGGATTTTTCGAACTTGGGCTTGCCCCTTGGGACTGCGCCGCCGGGGCATTGATGGTGACCGAAGCCGGCGGGTTAGTCGGCGACTTCAAGGGTGAAACCGAATGGCTGTTCGGTGAACAAGTCCTCGCGGGGACGCCCAAAGTATTTGCAGCCCTGGTTGCGATGGTCGCGGACTGTCCCAAAGTGGCCTGCCTTGCCCCGTCTCAGTGGAGCGAGGCCGTCACCCGCAAAACAGAACCTCCTGAGAACGCAAGCTCAGTTGTTTCGTAAGAGCACCGCCGCCTTGAGGGCAATGCGGGCCGCCGCCTTCGCCGCTGGCATTTTCCCGCTCTCGCCATTCAGGCGTTGCTGATCGGCGACCAGCCTTACCCCCTTCGATTGATCATTAAAGGCCTTCGCAGCGCCAGGCAGTAGGGATGCGGAAGCACCGAACATGTCACCAGCAATGGCCGCAAGTGCCGCGTAGTGATCTAACGTGAAACGATAGGCGAGTTCTGGGTGGCGCCCGTGACCCGCGACCATAGCGGGCAATCGCGCCGCGATATTGTTCGGCAGGCCTCCCGCGATGGAAATCTTCAGTAATTGCTCGGCGAGCGCCGGGTCAGCAACCGCTGCGGCCGACGCAGCAAAAAGCCATCGATCTTCCTCGCGTTGCGCAGCCTTCAGGCGATCGACCAACTGCGAAAACTGCGCGCCGTCGGCACCCCACCCTGCGGCCAGAATAACCGCGCCACGGAGATTGCCCGGGATTGGACTTCGCCCCGTCTGCTCCTGCTCAAACAGGCGCCGGGCATAGTCCATCGTCGTCTGGTCGCCATAACGGGCGAGATCCTGGATCAGGCCACTTCGAAACAACTGAACTTCACTCGGCTCGTTGTCGCCGCCAGTCCAACCCAATGCGGCGAGTTCTGGCCGCAGAAAATCGAGAGCCAACGAACGCAGCCGGCCTTGCTGAACGCTCCCGATGAGGGCCTCGTCGAGAAAATGCAGGCCTTCACGGGCAACCGCCATCAACGCTGGACGATCGGAGCCCTGAACCTGTCGAATCGCCGGCAATAGATCCAGAAAAGCCGCCATGGGCAAACGCCCCGCCACGGCGAGCGCGAACGTGTCGCTGACGATCGAGATTCGGGCAGCGGCTGGGAGTTCCGTAAAAACGCGCGCCAATGCAGCCTGTTCGGGCGCTGCATAGGCCACACGATAAAAGCCCTGCCCCATTGGATTAAGGATCGTCGGACGCGAGGGGCAGCCCGGCAGTGTGATCGTTTGCTGGGCGGTTTCGAGCAGTACGGTGCGAGTCTGACCGTCATGCAACAAAACCAGCGGAATCTTCCATAGCGTCGTATCCGGCGCCGCTGCCCGGTCCTGAGAAAAGCGCTGTTGAGTCAGATCGAGTTTTGTCAGCGTCCCCTGCTCACAACGCGCGGTAACGCTAACGAGGGGAAATCCCTTCTGGTCAGTCCAACTACTGGCCACTACGTTGACATCGCGCCCAGCGGCCTGACCCATATGAAACCAAAGATCTCCGGCGGTGGCATTCGAGAACCTGCGCTCCTTCATGTAGGCCGCCAATCCCCGCTGGAACGCTTCGGGTCCGATCCAGCCTTCAAGCATGCTCAGGACAGCCCCCCCTTTAACGTAGGTGATGCCATCAAACACATCGAATACGTGATCTTCGCCAACCGGACCCGAGCGAATGGCTCGAGTGGCAGAGCCTGCGTCATCGAGCATGGTGCGATCAATCGGCGAGCGCCGGCGGAGCCCGACTTGCCACTCTGGATTGAAACGGTCGGTCGCCTTTTCAGCCAGCCAGGTCGCGAAGGCTTCGTTGAGCCAGATCTCCTCCCAGGAGGCTGCAGTCACGAGGTTGCCGAACCACTGGTGGGCGATCTCATGAGCGACGACGCTGAAGATATCGCGCTGCGTCTCCGGGCCGCTTTTGAGCGGGTCGAACAGGAGGTCAGCCTCGTTGTAGGAAATCAGACCCCAGTCTTCCATCGCGCCATCACGTGTGCTGGGTACCGCGAACTGATCGAGTTTTGGCAAAACATAATCAATGCCAAAATATTCGTTATAAAAAGGAAGAATTTTCTGGGTTGCAGATAGTGCATAAGCGCCCTGATCACGCTTGCCTGGGGCAGTCAGGATCCGCAACTTGACCCGCCCGGACTGTCCCTCCAACACATCGAATTTACCGACGGCGACCGCAACAAGATACGTTGGCATGGCCGGGGTCGGTTCAAATCGATGAACGATCTGGTCGGCGGAATCAGTCGCTGGCGAACTACTCTGCACAGGCATATTGGAGACGACCGTATAAGCCTTGGGCGCACGTACGGTGATATCGAAGACGCTGCGAAAGGCGGGTTCGTCGAACCCCGGAAACAACATCCGTGCAAATACAGCTTCGAGCTGTGTCGCGAGCATCCGCGCTGGCCGGCCATCCACCTCGTGCGGCGCCTGATACAGTCCGGCATCGTGTTGATTGACCCGTCCGCGGTAGCGCATTTGCAGCCGGTACGAGCCCCGGGCGATTGTGGGTGTCCCGATCGGCACCAAGCGCCATAGCTGCGCCTTCTCATTCGCTTCGACCCGCAGTTCGATCGGCTTCGAGGCCGCTGACCCAGCCCCGATCAGTTGAATTGAAGCCACCTTGGCCGTCAAATGATGCGCATGCAGCATCAACTCCGAAAGAGGTGCTCGCACAGCGACCTCGATCTCAACCTCGCCAGAAAACTGATCGGACTCTGGGTCGAGATTGAGCGTAATCGCATAGTGCGAAGGCCGAACCATCTTGCTCAGGCGGCCCGGCGTTGTATCAAAATCAAAACGGGACTGTGCGCATGCTGGGGCAATCCACAAAACACCCATCAGCGCCAATGCAACAGCGATCAGCCGGAAGACAACGCGTATTGAATTCATCAGATGGGTTCCGCCAGGGCTAGTGCCCATGTTGATGATGGGTGTCGGGGTAGTGCTCGTGCGAGTGAACGAGCGCCGCATGATGATGGCGATGACTATGCCGGAACCCGGTCGTCAGAACCAAATCAGGTTGGTCTGGATGGTCATGTTGATGATGCTCGTCATGAACATGCTCGTGCTCATGCGCCATCGCCTCGTGCGCATGTTCGTGATGATGACGCTCAGTCAAATGCAGCCAGACACCAACTCCCATCAAGACACCGGCGCCGCCCAGCTGCCAACTAAGCGGTTCGCCCGACAGGACAGCAAGAGCCGCTCCAACAAAGGGTGCGATTGAAAAATACGCCCCCGTGCGGGCCGTTCCGAGATGTCGAAGTCCCACCACATAGAGCGCAAGACTGACGCCATAGCTAAAAAATCCCATCGTCATCGCCCCTGCAAGCACGGGGAGCGCGGGGAGCTAGTTGCCCAGCGAAAAGGCAAGCACCAGATTCACACTCCCCGCCACAAGACCTTTGATCGCAGTGATCCAGCTGGCGTCGCTCAAGGAAATTTTGCGGGTCAGGTTGTTATCAACCGCCCATGCCAGACAGGCCCCCAGAATCGCCAACGCCGGCCAGAGATCAAGCACGGCAAGATCGCCGGGCCAACTGAGCAGCAAGGCCCCGAGCGCAATCGCAACCATGCCAATCGCAATGCGCCGACCCACATGTTCGCGAAAAACAGCCCAAGCCAGCAACGCGGTGAGCACGCCCTCGGCATTAAGCAGTAAGGAGGCGGGGCCTGCCGGCATCCTCGCCAGACCGCTCATCAACAGCAACGGAGCAATAGCCCCACCCGAGAGAAGCAATAGCCCCACCCGAGAGAGTGGCCCCCGCAAGCCACCCAAGGTCGGCCCTAGGTAGGCGCACGGGCGCAGCCGAGATGATCCTGCGGTAGATCATGAGTCCGCTTCCAGAACCCAGATAACAAAGGCCTGCAAGCATCCAAGGGGTCGTGTCCGCCAACAACCATTTGGCCAACGGCGTCCCGGCACCAAACAAAAAAGCAGCACCGAGTGCCGCGACAACGCCGATGTTCATAGGGGTCTCAGGCTACACTTTAGAAGTGCTGCAAAAATTTCTTAGCGCACAAGGGAGAGCGCCGCGCACTTGAATGGTCAAAACTACATCTGGCCTCGGATTTTCAAGCTGACGACGATAGCGCCCGACCATGACAGCACCGATGGACGCAAGTAATCCCCGCGCAGAAGGCGTCGAAAAACACACGCCGATGATGCAGCAGTTTCTGCGGATCAAGGCGGATCACCCCAACGCCCTGCTGTTGTATCGCATGGGCGATTTCTACGAGATGTTTTACGGCGACGCCGAGCGCGCGGCCCCCCTGCTCGGCATCACATTGACCCGGCGAGGCGTGAGCGCTGGCGAGCCGATCCCGATGGCGGGCGTGCCCGTCGTGTCGCTCGAACAAAACCTGGCGAAATTGCTTCGGCTCGGTGAATCCGTGGCCGTGTGCGAACAAATCGGTGACCCCTCGACCAGCAAGGGTCCGGTCGAGCGCAAGGTGGTTCGGATTGTCACGCCAGGGACGCTGACCGATGCCAGCCTGCTGCCGGACCGTGATGACCGACCGCTTCTGGCGATCGCTCCAGCGCGCAAGTCGCGCGGGCCCGCGCCGAAAGACCCCATCATTGGTCTGGCCTGGATCGTTTTAGCCAGCGGCGAGTGCTGGCTTGCCGAGCTGCCACTGTCCATGCTGCCCGGCGAAATCGAGCGCTTGCGACCGGCTGAATTGCTCGTACCTTCGTCGCCATTCGCCCAGAGCGTCAGCGCGGCCGCGGTCACTGCCCTTGGTGCAGCGGGACGTTTGTTGGCGCTGGTCGAGAGCGATCCGGACGGGTTCGACGCCGACCGTGGCCGGGCATTACTCACGCAGTCTCTTTCGGTCCCAGATCTGGCCGGCACCGATGCGAACCCACTGGATACCGCTCTGGCCGCCGCCGCCGGGCTGATTGCTTACGTCGGACGAACCCAGGGCCGGGCGCCGTCCCACCTTCAACAAATACGGGTTCATCACCCTCAGGAATTTCTCGTCGTGGATTCGGTTGCCCGTCGCAACCTCGAGCTCGTTGAAACCCTTCGGGGGGAGACCGAACCCACGCTGCTCTCTGTCCTGGATCACTGTGAGACTGCAGCTGGGGGGCGTCGGCTGCGACGCTGGGTCGATACGCCGCTGCGCGACACGACTCGAATCCTTGCCCGCCAGCGTTGCATCATCACACTGCTCGAGCGGCCAACGCACATACGCCAAGGCGCTCTGCTGCGACCCCTCTTACGCGCAACCGCTGACTTTGAACGGATCGCAGCCCGAATCGCCCTGGGGAGCGTCAGGCCACGCGAACTGGCCGCGCTGCGCGATGGTTTCCAAGCGACCAGGGCCTTGCAGGACGCATTGAATCAGATCGATCCGCAGGGGCTCACGTTCGCAGAAATAGTTCAACGACTAGAACGACCCCAGTTGGCTGCAAGCCTGCTCGAAGCGCAACTGGCCGACGAACCAGGTGCGCAGATTCGGGACGGCGGCGTGATTCGGGGCGGTTTTCACCCCGAACTCGACACCTTGCGCGGACTCGATCAGGACAGCGGTACCTGGCTCGCCGAACTTGAGGCCCGTGAGCGGGCGCGCACGGGGATCCCGAACCTTCGTGTCGGCTTCAACGGAGTGCATGGTTTTTTCATTGAAGTGACCAACGGTCAAAGCACAAAAGTGCCCGATGATTACCGGCGCCGACAGACACTGAAGAACGCCGAGCGTTATGTCACGCCGGAACTGAAGGTATTCGAGGACCGGGCCTTATCCGCCAAAGATCGAGCGCTGGCCCTCGAGAAATCGCTTTGGGAGGCACTGATCGCCGCGCTTCAACCGTCGATTGCAAGCTTGCAAACCCTCGGAAGCGCAGTGGCCGACCTCGATGTGCTCGAGAATCTGGCTGAGCGGGCGGACACCCTGAACTGGAATCGACCTCGATTCGAACCACTCCCCGGGATCGAGATCCGCGGCGGTCGACATCCAGTGGTTGAACAGGCGCTCGAACGCACGGGCCAGCGATTTACGCCAAATGATTGTGTACTTCGGGACGATCGACGACTCGCCGTGATCACGGGTCCCAACATGGGGGGCAAATCGACTTTCATGCGCCAGACTGCGTTGATTGTGATTCTGGCCCACATTGGGAGTTTTGTACCCGCCAGCGAATGCATTCTCGGACCCATCGACCGCGTTTTCACCCGAATTGGCGCGAGTGATGATCTCGCCAGTGGACGATCCACATTCATGGTCGAAATGACCGAGGCAGCGGCCATCCTGAATGCTGCCAGCTCAAGCTCATTGGTGCTCATGGACGAAATTGGTCGCGGTACGTCGACCTTCGATGGACTATCGCTTGCCCACGCTATTGCCGCCCGGATGTTGACGGGCAACCGATGCCTGACGCTGTTTGCGACACATTATTTTGAGCTCACACAATTGGCCGTCACCCATGCAGGAGCCTTCAATCTGCATCTGTCTGCGATCGAACATGCGGGCGGTATCGTCTTTTTACACAGCGTCGAAGCAGGACCCGCGAGCCAGAGTTATGGACTTGAGGTCGCCCGACTGGCGGGCTTACCAGCAGCCGTGATTCGAGCGGCCCGACAATCGCTCATTGTTCTGGAAAGCAAATCGAGTCAGCATGACCCTCAGGGCAACCTGTTTGGCGATCTGATAGAACCATCCGTGGGGCTCACCGTCGAGTCGGTAATGCCAGAGGCCGAAGCGGGCGCTGACCCGGAGCTGGAGACTTTGCTCGCCCTGCGTGACCAGTTGGCCGGGTTGGACCCGGACACGATGACACCCCGCGACGCACTCGAGGCGCTCTATGCGCTGCGCAGTGAACTAGGAGAATGAAGATAGCTGACGTTCGACCTCGATCTCGTCTTCTGACGCCAGTTCAACCTCGATGACTTCGATTTCGAAGCGCAATGCCAGTCCCGCCAGCGGATGGTTAGCGTCTAAAACAGCCACGCCATCAGCGATGTCGGTAATGGTCCAGACCCGATCATCTTCTGACATCTCCGGCGGGTCATCATCCAAGTCATGGTCGCCGCCATCGGCGGTACCCGGCAGCGCGTCCAGACTCATGCCAACTTCGATCTGCTCCGGGAGCTGATCAACGGGTACGAGTTCGATCAGGTTGGCATCGTAGTCCCCGAAATGATCCTCGGGTTCAAGAACGATCGACAGGGAACTGCCCGCCGATTGCCCGGCCAATGCCGCCTCGACGCCGGCAAACACGAAGCCATAGCCACCGTGCAGGTAACGCAATTCTCGAGGCCGATCCTCAACCTGCTCGCCCTGTAGGTCAAACAGGCGATAACGCAACGTGACCCAACAGCCGTTTTCAATCACCATATCGTCATGAAAAAAGGTTCCACCCCAAAAACAGCCGGGATGAATCCCAAGCCCCTTGCCAGCAGCCCAGTTCAGGGCTTGTTGGGTGAATTGAGTGTAGAGCAATTCCTGCAGCGCCACTGGCAGCGTAAGCCCTTGCTGGTCAGATCGGCTATTCCTGAGATGCTGGCCACGGTGATGGTGCCACCCGAGCGTCTGTTTGAGCATGCCGCAAGCGACGCGGTTGAATCGCGATTGGTTAGCCAGCGTGGCCAGGCGACGCGACGATGGTCGGTTGAATTCGGACCGTTTGACGCCCTGCCCTCAAGCCGCCGCCGCAACTGGACTGTACTCGTTCAGGGAATGGATTTAGTCGAAGACGCGGCCCACAAAATCCTGCAACGTTTTCGCTTCATTCCAGATGCCAGGCTGGATGACGTCATGATCAGTTTTGCAACGGCTGGCGGCGGCGTGGGTCCTCATGTTGATTCCTATGACGTGTTTCTGGTGCAAGCCACAGGCAACCGACGTTGGGGAATTGGCCCTGCGCCGCGGCCACAGTGGGTGGAGGGATTGCCGTTGCGGATCTTGCAGAATTGGGAGCCAACTGAAATCTACGATCTGGGGCCTGGCGATATGTTGTACGTGCCACCCGGTTGGGGGCATGACGGCGTCGCCCTGGATGCGTGCACCACTTGGTCGATCGGTTTTCGAACGCCCTCGCGACATGAGTTTTTGAGCGCGTGGCTGGGCGATCAGGCTGAGCTTTCGGCGGATTTAACGGGAACCTCAAGGGATGACCGATTCCGCGACCCTAAACGTGAACCAACCGCGCATCCGGCGCAGATCCCTATGGATCTGCGAAAGACGCTTCACCAATGGGTCGAGGCTTGGCGTACCGATGAGCGAACCCGATTGGCGACACTCGACGGGTTTATTGGACGGCACCTGAGTGAACCGAAAGCGCACATCTTTTTTGACCCCCCGGGCCGCCCTCTTTCACAAAAGCGATTCGTTCAATTCGCATCGCGACACGGTGTCGCACTGGATCGACGGACGCGGATGCTTTATGACGAACGCCACTTATTTGTCAACGGTGAAGTCGATCCGGTGAAGCCCGATCGCGCACTCCGCCTGCTGGCGGACCAACGCGCCTGGACTCCAAGCCAGTCCGCAAGAATCCTTGTCAACGAATTGATTACGGAGCGCGTTTACTCCTGGTATCTGGCTGGGTGGATGCTCGTCACACCCGCTCAACTAGATACAGACTAAAGATTCATTCTCGCCACTGGTTTTGTGTTCCTGAGACCAAGCTTTGTGGGGCATGCGCCACGAAAGTGCGGAAATCAGGGAAGTTGCTGATAGAATTTTGGTCTGGGATAACGTATTGCCCCAATAAATTCCATCGGGTTCCAACTCGAAGCAATAGGACTTAAGATCATGACCAAGCAAATCCTCGCCGCCTCGCTGCTCGCTTTGGCACTTGCTGCCTGTGGCAAGAAAGAAGAAGCGCCTGCACCAGCACCTGCTGCTGCACCAGCACCAGCCGCTGATCCCGCACCAGCCGCCCCCGCAGCACCTGCTGCTGAGGCAGCGCCTGCAGCCCCAGCCGCTCCTGCAGCACCTGCGGAAGAAAAGAAAGACGAGAAGAAGTAATCCTTCTTTCTGGCTTGAAAAAACCGGCGCCTTGAGCGCCGGTTTTTTTATGTGCGGGCGGTTTTAACCCGCACACCAATCGAAGCCAGCCTCCTGGTCGGCAATCATCAAAAGCGATTGATCGATTCCGCCTTGACCCAATAATGCGTTGGCGGCCAACTCAGGACGATTATTCTGCTCGCTTAAATGCGCCGCAACCACGCAGGTCAGTCTGGATCGGTCCAGGCTCGACAGGATTGAAGCGGCCGCCACGTTAGAAAGGTGCCCGTACGGACCACCGATCCTCCGTTTGAGCGAGGGTGGATAGGTACCCGCGAGCAGCATCCCTTCGTCGTGGTTGCACTCCAGGACCAAAGCGGTCAAGCAACTGAAAGTCTGCGTGATGTGGGGCGTTCCGTGCCCGAGATCGGTCAGGACCCCAAGCCTGGAGTGCCCGTCTTCAATCACAAACTGGACGGGTTCGCGGGCGTCATGCGGCACGGCGATCGGCCGCACCCCGAATCCGGCCACCTCGAACCCATGCTGTGCATCCAACAGGTGAATCGGTGCATCACCAAACGCGGACGCCGAGAGTGCGCTGTAGGTGCCCCAGGTGAGATATACCGGCAGCGCCTCACGCCGGGCCAGGGAAGGCACTCCTCCGACATGGTCACCGTGCTCGTGGGTAACGAGGATTGCATCCAGATCCTGAGGGGTCAGACCCAGTCGACCGAGGCGGCGTGAGAGTTCTCGCGGACCAAAACCGCAATCGATCAGCACCCGCCGAGGCCTGCCGGCAATCATCGACTCGATCAGGAGCGCGTTACCCGCGCTCCCGCTTCCCAGACTGGCGAATCTCACCCGACGACGGGGGTTTTTATTTCAACTGTTCAAACAACAAACTTGCGATCCGGGTCGCAACCGGACGTTCGGCTGCTTCAACCACTGCCCCTCCATCGCGATTAAGAACTCGAATATCGGTCGCAGGCTGTCCAGCCACTGTTGACGCCAGCAGAACGATCCGGAAACGACGCGGCGTTGGATCCGAATTCGTGCTGAAGATCCGGTCAAAGAGCGACCGAGCGGAACCAGATTCGGTTGCCGGGTCCACGTATCGAACAAAGTAAATGCCACGGGAGCGATCACGGTCCTCAACGGTGAAACCCGCTCGATCGAGTGCCAGCCCCACGCGACGCCAGGCCCGGTCGAAGGATTCGTCCACCTGAACAGCACCGTCAGGAAGCGCCCTCGCCCGCAAGACCAACGAACCCGAATTAGGCGCAAGGTCGGCGGTCGCGCGGTTGGAGTCACTACCCAGACGAACCATCAGTCGACGCAAGAATTCGGCCTCAAGTTCTGGATCGCTGGGCCGTTGAGTCCAGACAAAGCCATTCTTGTTCTCACCAGCAACTTCAACCATGCCACGATGGCTCAGATGAATTTCAGTCCCGCCCTCGACTGCTTCAAGTCGGACACGGAAGCGATCGCGCTCGCCCGTTGAATAAATGCCGTCGAACACTTTCCCAATCGTTGAACGAATGAAATCCTGAGGAATCTTGGCGCGGTTTTCAGCCCACTCGGTTTCCATCACCCCGATGGCCGGCTGATCAACCGCGAGGGTAAATCCTGACTCTTGCCAGAACGTCCGCAAAACCGGCCAGAGCGGCCCCGGGGGACGCTTCACCGTGAGCCACCGCATAGTGCCGGCACGCTCAATCTTCAAACCCGTCACATCCGGCAGGACGTCGCGCTGGGCGCCTCCGCCGCTTCCTGCGAGTTGGTCACGAGCGGCGCGCTCGCGTGCATAGCCCGAGAGCGTGGCCCCGGAAACCCGCTCAGGCAACATAAACCGCTCATCGCCGCGCGGCGAGACGAGATCGGGTGGCACTTCAAGCTTGGCCTCGGGCCGGGTCGTGGATGACCTGTAGTCGACCTTCGGATCGGGCAACATGTTGGATATGGAACTGCATCCTCCCAACAGAACGAGGCCAACAGCCCCGATTTGAACGACCAAGCGCATGCGGAATTCCTGAATTCGGGACGACATCACAACACGCCGGCCGCCCGCATCGCTGCGCTGACTGCCTCGTGATAGGTCGGGGAAAGGGGCGTCAGTGGCAAGCGCAATCCGGGCGAAATACGGCCGGTTTGCGCGAGCGCCCATTTGACGGGGATGGGATTAGCCTCGACAAACAATTGATCATGCAGACCAAGGAGCACGCGGTTAATTGCCCGAGCGGTCAATACATCCCCGGCGATCGCGGCGGCACAGAGGCGCGACATCGCGGCAGGCGCAACGTTCGCGGTCACAGAGATCACTCCATGCCCACCTTGAAGCAAAAAGGGGAGTGCCGAATCGTCATTACCGCTGTAAAGACGGAAGTGCGCGGGTACGCGCTGCAACAACAGCGCAGCGCGCGGCAGGTCACCGGTTGCGTCCTTCAAGCCAACAACGCCGGGGACTCCTGACAGGCGAACAACGGTGTCATTGGCCAGATCGGCCACCGTTCTTCCGGGTACGTTGTACAAAATAACCGGCAGATCGACGGCTTCGGCAACGGCTGCGAAATGTCGATACAAGCCCTCCTGGGTGGGCTTGTTGTAATAGGGCACAACCTGCAGCGTGGCATTAGCCCCGACCTGATGCGCCGCCGAGGTCAGCTCCATCGCTTCACGCGTGGAGTTGGCGCCGCTGCCCGCAATGATGGGAACACGACCGCCCGCCTGTTCAACCGCCACCCTGATCAGGGTGACATGCTCGTCCACATCAACGGTTGGAGACTCTCCGGTCGTACCAACCGCTACGATGGCCTGGGTACCGTTCTCGATCTGCCAGTCGATCAGACGTCGATAGGCCTCGAGATCGAGCGATCCGTCCTCGTGCATTGGGCTAACGATAGCGACCATGCTACCGAAGACATCAAAAGATTTATTGGCCATTCGAAGCGCTCTGAGTTGGAGCATTGATGAAACAATACATTAGGCGTAACCGAGCCCCATGGCATCCCGAACCTCGCGCATGGTTTCGCGCGCAATCAGGCGTGCTCGGTCACAGCCAGCATCCACAATGTCGCGCAGAAGCCGCGGGTCTTCCTGATACGGTCGAGACCGCTCAATAAAGACTGAAGTCTCGCTAATGATGGCGTCGATCACCGGTTGCTTACATTCAATACAACCAATCCCGGCAGACCGGCAACCCTGCTGAACCCATACCTGAGTGCTCTCAGTCGAATAAACGCCATGAAGCGCCCAAACCGGACAACGCTCGGGGTCACCCGGGTCGGTGCGTCGAACCCGCGCCGGGTCAGTCGGCATCGTACGAATTTTTTTAGTAACCGACTCGGGAGACTCGCGCATTGCGATGGCATTCCCGTAGGACTTCGACATCTTCTGGCCATCGACGCCAGGCAATCGCGAGGCTTCGGTCAGCAACGCCTGAGGCTCACTCAGGATCGGGGCGTTCTCGAGCGTGATGCCTCGCTTACGCGCCGCCGCCTGCTCCTTGGGGTCAGGGGCATGCCCATAGAGATGATTAAAGCGCCGCGCGATCTCGCGCGTGAGTTCAATGTGCGGCACCTGATCTTCTCCGACCGGCACCCAAGCCGCCCGATAGATCAAGATGTCAGCGGCCTGCAGCAAGGGGTATCCCAAAAACCCATAAGTCGCGAGGTCGCGATCAGCGAGTTTTTCTTGCTGGTCTTTATAGGTCGGTACCCTTTCAAGCCATCCCAACGGTGTACCCATCGAGAGCAGTACATGCAGTTCAGCGTGTTCGGGGACGCGTGATTGCAAAAAGAGAGTCGCTTGCTCCGGATCAATTCCGCCGGCAAGCCAGTCAATCACCATCTCCCAAACGTTGTGCCCGATCTCGCCCGGCGACTCATAGTGAGTGGTCAGCGCGTGCCAGTCGGCAACGAAGAAAAAGCAGGGATGCAAGGTCTGCAATCGTGCCCAGTTCTTGAGCGCGCCGTGATAGTGACCGAGATGCAACGCGCCCGTGGGGCGCATTCCCGAGACGACGCGCTCGGACATGTTGGTAGTGCCTAGAATGGCCGCAGTGGTGTTCATAAGCGCACGATTCTACCCGTGCTCCGTCTCAGTTCAGGACACCCCGGCCTGCTCAATTTCACCGGCGATGGCATCGAACCCCAGACCAGCCCGCCGCAGCAACGGCTTCGGACCGGTCAGGTCGACGATCGTCGTGGGGATGGAACTCAACCAACCAGCGTCGATGATCAGGTCGACTCGTTTACCGAGGCGTTCTTCAATGTCGTCCGGATCCGCAAGGGTTTCGTCTTCATTGGGCATCCGCAGGGTCGAGGCCAGCAGCGGCTGTCCCAGCGCTTCGAGCAGCCCGAGCGGAACGGGATGGTCGGGTACTCGCATGCCCACAGTCTTGCGCGATGGGTGCGCCAGACGTCGCGGGACTTCTCGCGTGGCCGGCAGGACAAAGGTGTAAGTCCCTGGGGTCCATCGCTTGAGAAAGCGATACTGCTGATTATCGACCTGCGCATAATGCGAAAGTTCAGACAGGTCCCGACACAAAAGCGTCAGGAGATGTCGATCGTCAATTTGACGGATCGCCCGCAGTCGATCGACAGCCGCTTTATCCTCGAGCCGACACGCAAGCGCATAGCCGGCATCGGTGGCAATGACCCCGAGCGCACCGCCCCGAAGTAGAACCGCAGCTTGTTCGAGTAAGCGTTTCTGCGGCTGGACCGGATGAACGATCAGTCTCACCATCGGTGCCAGACCGGCACCACCGAATCGGGAAGAACCGGCGCATAACCCAGGTCTGCGTGGCTTTCGATCGGACTGTGAAAATCGGATCCTCGCGAGGCTTCAAATCCTTCAGCCGCTGCAATTCGCGCAAATCGACGCACCTGATCACGAGTGTGACTGCCGCTGGCAACCTCAATCGCCGTACCACCGACAGTCCGGAATTCTTCAAGCAGGGTTGTCAATGCCAACTCCCCAATCCGATAGCGTGCCGGGTGCGCAAGAACGGCGACGCCACCGGCTACCCGGATCCAGTTCACCGCTTCGGAAAGCCGAGACCAATGATGCGGCACATAACCTGGACGCCCCGGCACGAGGTATTTCAGAAATACCGCGCGCACATCATCGCAGGCACCACGTTCCACCAGCCAGCGTGCGAAATGCGTGCGCGAGACTAATCCAGCATTGCCAGCCATGGCCGCAGCGCCCTCATAGGCCCCCGCATGCCCCACGGCGGCGAGTTGTTCACCAATCTCGCGGGCACGCGCATCACGCCCCGACCGAACCCCCGCCAAACCGGCGACCAGCTCGGGGGATTCCGGGTCAATCCCAAGCCCGACGATATGCAAAGTCTCGCCACCCCAACTGACTGAAACTTCGACACCCGGCACGAAGCGAATGCCAAGATCGGCAGCAGCTTCGGCGGCCTCGGCCAGACCAGCCAACTCATCGTGATCGGTCAACGCCATGAGGTCGACCCCATTGGCCTTGGCGCGTTGGACAAGGACCGCAGGCGCCAGCGTGCCATCAGAATAAAAAGAATGACAATGCAAATCCGCATTGATGGCGTGCGGATCGCGTGAATGCGGATCGCCTGAATGCAGATCGCGGGACAAGTCCTGATTCATGGTTGCCCCAAGAACGACTCGATCAAACGGGCCACCGCCTCCGGCTGGTCGTGATGGAGCATATGACCACTCCCTGCAACGGTCGTCGTCTGCAGGGAAGAGAAAGCGGCCAGGCGCTCACGGTATGCGGGCTCTCGAGTGTATTGGTGCCAGTCATCAGGTTCGCCGGCCTCGACCAGCAAGACCGGGGCGGTGATCTGGCGCCAACACGCCAGAACCTCCTCGACCCGATACAGCACAGGGTTACGACGCCGATGGGCGGGGTCACCCCGAAGTTGCCAACCGGTGGTGGGCGCATCCCGATCGGACGAATCGGTAGCGGCCGCCTCCCCCGCCGGCATATCGACGGCCTGGGCCCAGTGTTGGGCGAGCCACGTCGCCCGGTCGGCCCCAAGGCGGGGGTTGTTGCGGAGCATCCTTGAGACCAGCATCTCGAGGCTCGGCCAGATCCGTTCGCGCTCGGGCCTGCTGAGCTCATCAAGCCACTGCGCGTAGCGCTCGGGGGCTTGATCGGGTCGGTTACCTGGCAACCCATAGCCCTCGAGATTGACGAGCCGCCGAATCCGGGAGGGTCTTACGCCCGCGTACAGGCAGGCTATGTTGCCGCCCATGCTGTGCGCAGCCATGTCAACGGGCTGGTCAGGAACCAGCGCATCCAACATGGCTTCGAGATCGGCCAGGTAATCCGGAAACCAGTACGCATCAATGCCGGGGGCTCGCTCGGTCAGCCCGTAGCCACGCCAGTCAGGGGCATAGATGCGGCGCTCGATCTGCAGCTCGTCAACCAGGAACTGAAATGATGCAGACCCATCCATCCAACCATGCAGAAGCCACAGTGTTGGCGCATCGACTGGCCCCCAGGCACGGATGTGGTGCCGAATTCCGCGCGCCTCAACCCACAATGACTCGCTAGGACGGCGCGGTTTATAGTGAGTGGTCATGAATAGGATTCAGGTCGGAGCGCGAAGTCTACCTTTTAGATCATGACTACACACCGTAACCAGCGACGTCCCGACGACTATGCGCGCCTGGCGCAGTCTTTTCGGTGGCGCATCCCGCGCCACTTCAATGTAGCGCAGGTTTGCGCGCAACGTTGGGCAACTGAGGCCCATGGCAATCATCCAGCGATTATCGAAGCGGGTGCAGGCGCCCGCCCCCTGCCCTTCACGTACCGTGAGCTGCATGACCAGTCATGCCAGTTGGCCAACGCGCTGGACGCACTGGGTGTCGAAGCCGGCGACCGGGTCGCGATCGTTCTGCCGCAATGCGTTGAGACCGCTGTGGCGCACCTGGCGACCATGCGACTGGGCGCGATCAGCATGCCGCTTTCGGTCCTGTTTGGCCCCGAAGCCCTCACATTCAGGCTGCGCGACGCACAGGCGCGGATCGCAATTGTGGATACGGCACACATCAAGAGCGTTCGAGAAGCGGCCCTCGAATGCCCTGATCTGGCGGATCTGATCCTGATCGATCCCAGTCGGGAATATGCCCCTGCTCTTCAGAACGATCGATTGTTTGAGCACGATTATCAATCACTGATTAATCGGTCTTCAACTCATCATTCCATTAAACATACGCTTGCCGATGATCCGGCTGTGCTGATTTACACCAGCGGAACGACCGGTTCGCCCAAAGGCGCGTTGATTCCGCACCGGGCGCTGATTGGTAACCTGACAGGTTTTGTCGCCAGCCAGGACTGGTTCCCCTGGGGCGGACACCACGTGGATCCGGGTGCAGGGTTCGAAGGACAAGATCGATTTTGGTCGCCAGCGGACTGGGCCTGGACTGGAGGGCTCTGGGACGCGCTCCTGCCGACGCTGTACTTCGGACGGACGATCATCGGGTCGCGTGAGCGGTTCAGCGCCGACAACGCCTTCGAATGGATGATCCGGCATCAGGTCACCAACGCATTCCTGTTCCCAACCGCCCTCAAGCAGATGATGAAGGCCAGGCCCCGCTTGTCGCCGACAGAGCACTCAGCCTTGCGACTGCGCGCCCTAATGAGCGCTGGAGAGTCACTCGGTGAGCCCGTGTTTGACTGGTGCCGCGATACGCTCGGCCTTCAACCCAACGAGATGTTTGGTCAGACGGAAGCCAACTACGTGGTCGGCAATTCATCGAGGCGCTGGCCTGCCGTTGCAGGACATATCGGGCGTCCGTACCCTGGTCATCGGGTCGCCCTCGTGGACGAGGACGGGGTGGAATTACCGGCAGGCGAATCGGGTGAAATTGCGGTGCATCGGTGCGATCGACACGGACACCCCGACCCTGTTCTGTTTCTTGGCTACTGGAACAACCCCGAAGCCACACAAGCGAAATTCCGCGGTGATTGGTGGCTGACGGGTGATCTCGCCGTTCTGACCGAACGGGGTGATTTTCGGTATCAGGGCAGAACGGACGACCTGTTCAAGTCCTCGGGTTACAGGATCGGGCCGGGGGAGATCGAACACTGTCTGATCGGGCACCCTGAGGTTCTGAACGCGGCCGTGGTCCCTAAACCCGACGCCGACCGGGGCGCAATCGTTAAAGCGTTTGTAGTTCTCAATGCGCCCGACCGATACAAGACACCCGAACAACTCGGCGCGCTAACCTGCAAGCGCATGTCCGAAATCGGTTGGCGCCTTACGAGTATCCGCGCGAGATCGAATTCATCGAGGCCTTGCCGATGACGACGACCGGCAAGATTCAACGCCGCGTTCTAAGGCTCCAGGAGGAGGAACGCGCGCGGGTGAATTTGCAATCAGCCGCCGACCAACTCTGAAAGGTCGAGCGCACAACCTGTCTTGCTGACCACCTCGTCGGCGGTTACGCCCGGGGCAAGTTCGAGTAGCTTCAGGCGACCCTGCGCGTGATCGACATCAAGCACACAAAGGTCGGTGATGATGCGGTCCACAACACCGACGCCTGTGAGCGGAAGATTGCATTGTTCGAGAATTTTCAAATCCTCAGAACCATCTTTTTTCTTTGCAATGTGTTCCATCACGACAATGACGCGGCCCACGCCAGCAACCAGATCCATGGCGCCGCCCATGCCCTTGACCATCTTGCCGGGAATCATCCAGTTGGCGAGATCACCGGTCTGGCTGACCTGCATTGCACCGAGGACAGCAAGGTTGATCTTGCCGCCACGGATCATGGCAAACGAATCGGCACTCGAAAAAATGGACGACCCAGGGATGGTCGTTACGGTCTGCTTGCCTGCGTTGATCAAATCGGGATCAACCTCCCCTTCAAGGGGAAATGGACCGATGCCCAACAGTCCATTTTCAGACTGAAGCCAAACCGTCATGCCGGCCGGAACATGGTTGGCGACGAGCGTAGGCAGCCCAATACCGAGGTTGACGTAATAGCCGTCGCGCAGTTCCAAAGCGGCCCGGGCCGCCATCTGATCACGGTTCCAAGACATTGAATTACTCCGGTATGCGTTGATTCGAATCAGGCCTGGCGCACAGTGCGCTGCTCGATTCGCTTCTCGGGGGTCGCGTTCACAATGATCCGGTGCACATAGATGCCCGGCAGGTGGATGTGGTCCGGATCGAGTTCGCCGGTCGCGACAATCTGTTCAACCTCGACGATCGTGAACTTCCCTGCCATCGCGACATTGGGGTTGAAATTACGCGCCGTCCGCCGAAAAATCAGGTTGCCCGCATGGTCGGCGATATAGGCTTTAACCAGCGAGACATCGGGTAGAAGAGACCGCTCCATCACGTAAGGGACGCCGTCAAACTCTTTGATCTCTTTGCCCTCGGCCACCACGGTGCCAACCCCAGTGCGGGTATAGAAGGCGGGAATCCCGGCGCCCCCGGCACGCAAGCGTTCGGCAAGAGTCCCTTGGGGCGTAAATTCAAGTTCGAGTTCACCGGCCAGGTATTGGCGCTCAAACTCTTTGTTCTCGCCAACGTAACTGGCAATCATCTTGCGAACCTGCCGGGTTGCCAGAAGCTGCCCGAGCCCGAATCCATCGACTCCCGCGTTGTTGGAGATACAGGTCAGGTTTTGAACACCAGAATCCCGAACGGCAGCGATCAGGGCCTCTGGAATGCCACAAAGGCCGAATCCACCGACCGCGATCATTTGGCCGTCGTGCAAAACCCCCTTAAGGGCATCTGCGGCCGAAGCGAAAAGCTTGCTCATGGGTTCCTTCGTTCAGGTTGGCTGAACCGATAGTTTGCCACGGCCGGAATGCGCTGATGGGCGATCCGCTTGCGAAAATCGATCCAGCTGAGCCTCCGTGAATCCGGCCGCAAGACGCGCCGTGCGATTTACAGGCGGCTTTGGCCAGGGTGCGTTGAAGGTCTCCATCAACGCGTCGAACGTGGTCTCCGGCGCCAGCCCGGCTTGGGCACACAACCACTCGAACCACTGGCGCCCGATCCGTACGTGCCCAATTTCATCATTCAAAATTCGATCAAGAATCGTCAGGGCACTCTCGATGGTGGCCACCGCACTGAGGTCCCGTGCGTTACGCAAATCCTTGGCGTTGCGCCTCAAGCGCTCCTGAATCATCGGGGTGGCGTCAAGACCACGCGCCTCCAATACGGATGGCACCAAGGCCATGCGGGCGATCGGATCGTGAGCGGTGCGCGCTGCCATTTGCCAGAGCCCGTCGTGGGCATCACAATCCCCATAGGAGGCGCCCTGCTCGGCAAGCCACTCACAGACGAGTAAAAAGTGCTGAGCTTCCTCGTCGGCCACCAACACCCAGTCTGCGTAGTAGGCCTGCGGCATCCCGTCGAAACGCCAAATGGCATCGAGCGCGAGGTCGATGGCATTGAACTCGATATGGGCAATCGCATGCATCAGGGCCATCCGCCCAGCCGCCGAATTGGCGGGCCGATTGGGCACGTTCCCCGCGGCGACCAGTCGGGGGCGCACGGGGCGGCCGGGGGTCACGAGATCCGCTGCATTCAGCGATTGTTGAGCCAAGGTCTGCCCCAAGGTTTGGCTCAGAGTCAGACTCAGGCTCAGACTCAGACGTCCTTGAACCCAGTCGTTCTGGAGCGTACGCGCGGCCAACGCCTTCTCGAGTGGGTCGGCACACAGCCACGCTTGCAAGGCAAGCGCACGGACCTCGAGATCGACTTGGGGCATCATTGGTACATTATGCGGCTCCATGACTGATTGCCTTCAACGCTTCCTGATCCGCCCCGCAGCAGTGCGCGGTGAGGTCGTTTCACTCTCGGCCGCCTGGCGCGAGGTGGTCGATCGCCACGCGGTTCCCGTGGCCGTCCGCGATCGCCTGGGCGAGCTCGCCGCAGCAGCCCTTTTGCTCGCGGCCACGATCAAGTTCGACGGCACCCTGATCCTGCAAATCCATGGCGATGGGCCAGTCGCTCTTTATGTGGTCGAGTGCCCCCCAGATGGCAGCTTCCGAGCTACGGTTCGAATGCGCGATGGGGTCGATCCCACCGTGAGCATCCCCGCGGAGACTCCGCTTTCGGCACTCGTCAATGTCAACGGCGGAGGCCGCTTTGCGGTGACGCTCGAGCCCCGCGAGCGTGGCCAGCCGGTGACTCAAGGGATTGTCCCGTTCGAGGGCGAAACCGTCGCCCAAGTGCTTGAGAATTATATGGTCCGATCGGAGCAGATTCCGACCCGTCTCTGGTTGGCTGCCAATGCCACCCGGGCTGGCGGAGTCTTAATCCAGCGCTTGCCGACGGAAGGGGGTCTGCCGGTTGAGGATGTCGACGGATGGCCCCGAATGCAGCATCTCGGCGACACGATCACGGCAGCCGAACTCTGTTCCGTTTCGCCACAAGAAATCCTGCACCGTCTGTTTTGGCAAGAATCGAAAGAGGAAGGTGATCTGCGCCCCCTGCACTTCGCCTGCCGGTGTTCCCGCGAACGCGTCGGCGGGATGCTAAAAATGCTGGGCGAAGCCGAAGTGGAATCAATCCTGACCGAACGGGAAACCGTCGAGGTTCGTTGTGATTTTTGCAATCAGGCCTACACCTTCGATGCCGTCGATTGTGCCCAGCTCTTTCTGGGCCCAGAGGCCGTATCGAGTGATGTCATGGCCGATCCGCAGGTTCGGCACTGAATCACCAGTAAGGCTCTGAGGCGCTGGCCCGGAAGTCCCCGGGCACTCACTCAACGCGCCGGTTTCGGGTCGATCTGAACGAACACTTCGTCGGGGCGCACCATGCCAAGATCGTAGCGAGCTCGCTCCTCAACGGCCTGCTGACCCTTGACCAGATCACGCACCTCGCCTTCGAGCTGCTCATTGCGCTCGCGCAGCGCTGCATTGACCGTTTGCTGTTGCTCTACCTGATGCTCTAGTTCACGCACTTTGAGCATGCCACCACGCCCCCACCACAGCGGGTACTGCACTACAAGGAGCAGACCGAGTAGGAGGAGCGTAATCCAGCGCATGGCGTCCGGGGCTGTATGGGTTCAACGAAGATTATAGAAAGCATCGCGACCTGGATAGGCTGCCACATCGCCCAAATCTTCCTCGATCCGCAGCAGCTGGTTGTACTTGGCCATGCGATCACTGCGCGAGGTCGACCCGGTCTTGATCTGCATCGCGTTGGTGGCGACGGCGATATCAGCGATCGTCGTATCTTCGGTTTCACCCGAACGATGCGAGATGACGGCCGTGTAGTTATTGCGCTTGGCAAGTTCAATCGCTGCGAATGTTTCGGTCAGCGTACCGATTTGATTGATCTTGATCAGAATCGAATTCGCAACTCCCTGATCGATACCCTGACGCAAGATCTTCGTATTGGTGACAAACAGATCGTCTCCAACCAGCTGGATGCGGTCGCCCAATGCATCGGTCAGCCCACGCCATCCGGTCCAGTCGTTCTCGGCCATACCGTCTTCAACCGATATGATCGGATAACGATCGCACCAGGTGGCCAGCAAATCCGTGAACTGGGGTGCCGAGAGGATCAGGCCTTCACCGGCCAAGTGATATTGGCCATCACGATAGAACTCACTGGCCGCACAGTCCAGACCCAGGGCGATCTGTCCACCCGGTTCGTAACCGGCCCGTTCGATAGCCTCCAGGATCAAGCGGATCGCACTCTCATGGTTGTCGAGATTGGGCGCAAACCCGCCCTCATCGCCCACTGCGGTCGACATATGACGGTCGTGCAAAATCTTCTTCAGGGCATGGAAAGTCTCGGCACTCCAGCGCATGGCTTCTCGAAAGCTCGGCGCCCCCACCGGAATGATCATCAGTTCTTGCAGATCGAGGTTGTTATTGGCATGCGCGCCGCCGTTGATGACATTCACCATGGGCACGGGCATCGCCATCGCAGCCGAACCACCGAGATAACGGTAAAGCGGCAGGCCCGATTCTTCGGCTGCGGCTCGGGCCACGGCCATCGACACCGCGAGGGTCGCGTTGGCGCCCAGCCGGCTCTTATTTTCGGTACCGTCGAGGTCGATCAGGATGCGATCGATGTAGGCCTGCTCGGTCGCATCAAGGCCCATCATGGCCTCGCTGATCTCGGTATTGACGTGCTCGACCGCCGTCAACACGCCCTTGCCGAGATACCGCGACGCGTCGCCATCGCGCAACTCAATGGCTTCACGGGAGCCGGTCGACGCGCCCGAGGGGACGGCGGCACGACCCATTGCACCGCTCTCCAGGAGGACGTCACATTCGACGGTGGGATTACCCCGCGAGTCGAGGATTTCCCGACCGATGATATCGACAATGGTGCTCATCAGAATTCAAACTCCCTGAACCAGAATCATGTTGAAAAGCTCAGTCGCACCTGCTCGGGCAGCGCGCGCCGCTCGATAAAGTTCGCTATCGTAGAACTTGCGAGCCGTATCCATGTCCGGGAAGCGGATCACGACCACCCGATTGGGGATCCAGTCCCCCTCGATGACCTCGGCCTCGCCACCTCGAACAACGAATTCACCACCACCCGCTGCGATAGCGGCCGGCGTGAGCGCCTGATAGCCGAGATACTGCTCGGGGTTAGACACCTTGACATCAGCGATCAAATAAGCAGGCATGGCCCATGTTCCAGCTAGAGGCGGGCTTCGATATATCCCGCGCGTTTAACGACCTGATCAAGCGCAAGCAGCGTTTCAAGCAGTTCTCGCATCCGGCCAAGTGGCCAGGCATTGGGGCCATCAGAAAGCGC
>RFPW01000200.1 GCA_009925965.1 Betaproteobacteria bacterium | reverse complement strand
AGACGTTCGGCACGACTAATCTCCCGGGAGTTCCAGACGCGTTCCAAAGGGTTTTCTTCTAGCTTGAGGAGATCCAGACAGCGCCCACCTTGAAACCATTCACGAGGCAAACCAATAGGGAATTACCCCCGATCGCCCGGCCGGGGAATTACCTCATGCGACAGTCGGTTGCCACTCGCATCAACCTTCACGAGGACCATGTCGCCGGACGCAACATTTTCGCCCGAAAATTCAAGAATGTTGACGTGGTGGGTCACCAGGATAAGCGCTCGATCGCCCTTGGTCTTGAGGTGTTCGGCAATCAATCTCTGAAGCGCACGATTACTTTCGCGCGCTTTGGCCATCTCATCAAAAAAAGACCCGAGCGAAGGCTCGACCCGGTAGCCATTGAAGTTCAGTAATGCAGCCGTCTCTTTGCAACGGCACCAGATACTGGAAAACACGTTGGCCGACTGAATCCCCTGCTTTCGGAGCCAATCGCCAACGACAACCGCCTGCCGCCGACCTTCGGTGTCAAGATTTCGCTGGGTCTTGCAATCATCCAGCTTGTAATTGGGCGGGTCACCCACGCCGGGCGCGCTCGCGTGCCGCATCAACAGGACATAGCTGCTTGAGCGCAGGTTTTCAGCCAGGTCGTTAGCCTGAACCGGAAGCGCCATGGATAAAACCAAGGCGCCAAAAATGATGACGTTTCTCATGACGACTCTCATGACGATTCTCATAAACTTGATCATTACTAATTTCATGATGTGATTGATTGCGGTTCGCATGTTCACGTAAAGAAAATCGTGGCGAGGCCTAGAAATATAAAGAATCCCATACTGTCGGTCGTAAAGGTCAACAGAACCGAGGACCCCAACGCAGGGTCTCGCCCGAGGCTTTGCAAGAGGAGCGGAACGCTCATCCCAACCACCGCCCCCAGCAGCAGGTTGAGAATCATCGCGAGCATCATGGTCAGGCCAAGTAATGCGCCATTGCCGGTCGACGCATAGAGCGCCCACGCGAAACCGCCCGCAATACTGCCCCAAACCACCCCGTTAAGTGCTGCAATCCCGAGTTCTTTAACGAAGAGGCGGCGGGCAGTACTCGCACCCACCTGACCCAGCGCCAGAGAACGAATAAAGAGCGTCATGGTCTGATTGCCCGAATTGCCGGCAATCCCGGCCACGATGGGCATTAAGGCGGCGAGCGCGACGACTCGCTCGATGGTGTCTTCAAAGGCGCCGATGACCCGGCTCGCAAAGAAAGCAGTCCCAAGATTGACGGCCAACCAGAGCCAGCGGTTCTTGGCGGAAGCCCAAACGCTGGCGAACATATCTTCGTCTTCACGCAGACCCGCCTGGGCGAGCGTCTCGCTTTCACTGCGCTCGCGAATCGCATCCACCACGGTGGCAACGGTCAGACGACCCACCAGGCGCCCATTGGAATCGACCACGGGCGCGCTGACCAAGTCATAGCGCTCAAATGCCTGAGCCGCATCCTGAATGTCGTCAAGCGCCTGCAAGGTCATGGTTTCGGAGCGCATGACATCGCCCACCAGCGACTCCGGGTCAGCCGTCAACAAGCGCTGGATCGGCAATACGCCACGCAAACGGTCATCTTTGGAGCCGACGACGAACAACTGATCCGTGTGGTCGGGCAATTCGTCCAGGCGACGCAGATCTCGCAAGGCGACATCGAGCGTCACATCGTTGGGCACCGTCAACATCTCGAAGTCCATCCGAGCCCCGACGGTCTGCTCGTCATACGACATCGCGGCGCGCAACTGTTCACGCTCGGCAGGCGTGAGTCCGCGACGGACTTCTTCAACGACATCGCTTGGCAGATCGTCAGCCAGATCGGCTAGATCATCGGCATCCAGAGAAGCGGCTGCAGCCAGCAAGTCGCCACGATCCATTTGGCGAATGAGCCCTTCACGCACGAACCCCGAAAGTTCGACGAGGACTTCGCCATCATGAGTTGCATCAACCAGGCCCCAAACCGTCAGTCGGTCCTCGGGGGGCAGGGCCTCCAGTACAAAGGCCACATCGGCTGGGTGCAGCCGATTTATCCGAGCCCTGAGATGGGACAGATGCTGGGCCTCGGCCACCCGCTCGGTGAGACTCTGGCGCTGGCGATCGGGCCCGGCCTCCCGTCTGGCCAAGTCACGAACCAGGCCAAGCCTACGCAATAGTTCCTGGACCTCGGCTAGCGATCGGGAGGCCTCCTCGGGATCGCGCGGCGTCGGGGGTTCGGACTCATCCAATGCAAACGGAAAATCGCTCATCGGTCGGTTCCAGGTTGAACACCGGGCGAAATTCTACGCCGCAACCCTTTAGGGAAAGCCCGAGCGTAACCCGATCGTCAATCCCAGTTGAATCACCTGTTGAAGTCTTATCCACCTGACGTCACTGCGCGCACTGATGATCTGAACCCCGTGCGGACAAATCCAGATCCGCAGGCTCGGATCGGCGCGTTGTGCGTTCTTCGATATCCGTCCGATCAAGAGGCGCTCAACCGCTGGGCTGAGCAGGCGCTGCGCCTCGTCGCGATCCTTCGCATGGACCGAAAAATTCCTTAACACAGCGCTTGAGCCCACCACCTGGACGGGCGTCGCGCGCATAAACGCGGGCGACTGTTGCCGCGCATCGCCACGTGCTGGGCGCGCGCACAGCAGGGCCAAGGCCTGATCCAGATCGGGCGCCCCCAGGGTAAAAATGACCGAACCTGGATCGCCGGAGGTGCCGGCAACCAGGCTCCAGCGCCGACTGAGCGAGCGACCCAGAATCGTCACGCCGCGGTCGCTGACCTCAAGCCGCCAGCCCCTCCGATGGCAACGTCGCTCGAGTTGCGCCGTCTCCAAGCGACGTTGATCTCGGTGCCAGCGTTCCCACCAAAACCAGCCAGTCAAGCCCGTCACCGCGCTCATCGCCGTCAGGAGCGTCAGGATCGCGAGAGCGGAGGTCGGGATTGGAACGGGGGAAGAACTCATGACTGCAGCGATCATGGGGGCTCGGATTGCCCCGTTGCGTAAGGCCAAGGTCAGGCGTCAGCCACGCTCCGACCGGCGGTTCAAGCCTTGAGTCGAGCCCCAGACGGATCGTTCAGGGAATCGGCGCAACGGTCATTCGGCGCTCGATGATCTGTGTCTTTCGCAGCAATTTTGGGTCAGTGCGATGACGATCGAACCAACGCGGCTTGGGCAGCATTGCGGCCATCCGCGCCGCCTCGGTCGGCGCGAGTCGATCGGCGCCGTGGCCAAAATGGTGTCGGGCCCCGGCCTCTGCACCAAACACCCCTACCCCCCATTCGGCCACATTCAGGTAGAGCTCCAGAATACGGCGCTTATCCATAACCAACTCGATCATGTAACTGATCACGAGTTCCTGGGCCTTACGCAAATAACTCCGCTCGCCCGAGAGAAAAAGGTTCTTGGCCAATTGCATCGTGATCGTTGACCCACCCCGCACCACCCGGCCGCGCTTGGCGTTGGCCTGCCAGGCCAACTCCAGGGCGTCCCAGTCAACTCCATCATGCTCAGTGAAATTTGCATCCTCGGAAGCAATCACGGCGCGCTTGAGGTTTGAGGAAATCCTCGCATAGGGCGTCCACTGGTGACGCAATTGCGCCGCGGGGTCTTCACCACGCAAGCGAACCAGTTCGGCCCGCATGAACGCGGTCGTGCTGGGGTCAAACCGTGACCACCAAAGCACCTGCCCAAAAAACCAGACCTGCAGCGCCAGCACCGCAACGGTCGCCACCAAGAGCAGTCGAGCAGACCATCGCCAACACCAACTCCACCACCGGCGGCCCAAACCACTCACCCCTCGCGACTCCCCACCAGTTCGGCGCGCATGGCCTGCAGTACTGGCTCGGTATCGGGCATGACTGCGCGCCAGACTTGGAAACTCTCTGCCGCCTGCTCAACCAGCATGCCAAGCCCGTCCACGCAGAGCGGGCAACCCGCCGCTTGAGCCTGTTGCATAAACGGCGTCGGATCCCCGGCATAGACCATGTCGTAAGCCAGTCGGGCATCTCGCAGCAACGCATCAGGAACCGCCAAGCGCTCACCCTGCAACCCACCCGAGGTGGCGTTAATGACAACACCCACCGACAGGCTCTCGAGTGCCTC
>RFPW01000199.1 GCA_009925965.1 Betaproteobacteria bacterium | reverse complement strand
ATCTAATCAACAACAGCTCGAATGTAGGCAAGGAAGTCAGTCAGACCATTGTTTCTGAAACTTTGTCGCGCGGGCTGGAGGCGGCAATCAAGAGTGGCGTTGGGAAGGCCGCAGGCGTTGGCGCCGGGGCACTTGTACAGCCGGCGGTGTGGGTCTTGAGCGGCAAGGCCCCGCAACCCGGCGACATCCCATTGTGGGGGCTGGGGACGGTCACTGGTATTGCGCTCGGAACAATAGGATCGGTGGCTACAGCAGTGACCGGCGTCATCAAAGCTGCGGTTGAGGACCACGAAGATGGCATCATCGCGAACGCGATATCCAGGGAGCCTGCAAAGTATAGGCCCTTCATCACTTCGGTTCGCAATTACGGCGCTTCGGGGCGGGGGATTGTCGCGATGACCATCGCCAATCACGGCGGCGTCACATGGCGGGTGGGACCGGCGACCTGGGTTTACATCACCGACGCGGCAAAGCGCCTCGTCTGCGATTATCAGCCAGTCTTCGCCATGGAGATTTACGCCCCCGTGCTGCCGCTTCGCATCGTTGGGCGGGATAGCGATGGTATGAAGTACCAGTGGCAGCGATTGAACGGACCGCAGCACGGCTAGATCTCGGTTTTTACGCCGCCAATCTTTGGTCCATCTTTTCTTAGAACCAGCCTGACCCGTTGCAACCAATCCTCTATCTCGGCGACCTAACTCTCTCGTATGCTCAGCCAGGGCTCGTGGGTGTCTAGGCTCAGGGTGTATTAGAAAGCTTTCACCGCGGTCGCAACGCCGCACCCACTTTATGACACTGGAAACCATCGGCATCCTCAGCAATAATTTGGCCTGAGGTTTGTCTGCCTTGCTGGATTGTAAGGCGGCAAGCCTGCCAGGGGTCATATTTCCTAGAAACGGCTTGGGACACGATCATACGGAGTGAGAGGCGATGGTTCGAACGTTATCCCCGTTTTTGTTTATTTTGATATCAGTGATATTCTCGATGTGTCCAAAACCTTCGGTGGCGCAGTCCAACCCCGTCCCAAATTGTCCAGTAGATTTTAGCGGCGGCAGGCTTGGTCAGTCTTTTAGCTGCGCCTGTCGCGCCGGGTCTGTTGAGGGCGGAAGCGTATGGGGTGACGGCATCTACACCGCAGACAGTTCAATATGCCTCGCCGCGCGCCATGCCGGTGTGATCGATGCTGTGGGAGGCAGCCTTCTGGTGACCGGGGAGCCTGGCCGGTCAGCCTACACTGGGGCAACCCGCAATGGCGTGGACAGCGAGCCATACGATAACTATCCGATGTCGTTTAGGGTCGCGCGCACCTCCGCCACGGGAATTGAGATCACGGCGCAGTGCCCTGAAAATTTCTCGAGCTATCGAGGGATTGGGCAGCCCTTGAGGTGCGTATGCGCAGGGGAGGAGACAGTGCATGGCAGCGTTTGGGGGACCGACATCTACAGCGACGATAGCGGAATATGCCGTGCTGCTGTTCACGCCGGGGCTATTGGCTTCATGGGAGGCAGCGTGACTATCCTCGGTCGACCTGGCCAGTCCAGCTATTTAGGTCGGGCGCAGAACGGGCTGCGCAGCAATGACTATGGCAATTGGGAGGGAAGCTTTACATTTGATCGCACCGGCACATCAATTTCAACATCAATTATCCCGATGCAGGCGAACGTTGCGGACAGTATTGCGCGACGGGGCCAAGTACAGCTTTATATAAATTTCGCCACAAATTCAGCGGATCTGGACGCAAGGGCGCATGACGTTCTCACCCAATTGCGTGATGTGATGCGCATGGATGCATCTCTCTCTCTGACGCTGGTTGGACACACCGACACCGTCGGCGGGGCGGCTCAGAATAAGCCTCTATCGCTCCGGCGGGCCACGAGCGTGCGAACATGGCTGGTAGGCCAAGGAATCGCCGCAACACGGTTACAGGTAGACGGACGGGGCGCTGAGCAACCCATCGCTGACAATGCCACGGAGAGCGGCCGCGCACTCAATCGGCGTGTCACGGCCATGCGTAGATAAAAGAAGTGGTTGCCAGCAATCTCCATCCTCTTGATTAAATCGCTTGACCGTCGAGGCAAAAGCCAGTGACAATAATGATTTTTTGAAATATCCAGTTTTGTACTGCTTGGCCCACTCGGATCGATATCGTACAACTGGCTAGAGGTAAATTTTTACATCAGGTTCTCAGCGCTTTTGACCGGGCGGAGGCCCGCCAGTTATTCCGCCCATCATCCCAGGCGGCAATCCAGACGGCAGTTGCATAGCCTGAAAACCTGCAGGCCGGCTGAACCGCGCCGGGTCCTGGGGTCCATAGGACACCTGTACTGCTTCCAGACCGCTCTCTACATTCGGGTTAGCTGGGTTTTGTCCCAGGACCCGTAGCATCACACCATCGCTGGTAATGCAAGCGCGGCTTTGTCTGCCCTGATCCTCAACCTTCCACACCGTACAGGCGTGACCTGCCAGAGTGGCGCTGCCCTCTCTGGTAATACGCGCCGCATCGCTTAGCCGGAGCACTTGCGGTCCACCACGTGCGCCAATATCCGGCATGTCCATCACCATGCGGTCGCGCTCCATCACCATGAAGCCGCGATTATTGCGTACGTCGCTCACCATCCAGCCCTGCCCATTACCCATGTCCATACGCTGCAAGCCCTGCGCCGCCAGCCAAGCTATCTGCATCTGCTGCGCACCGAAGTGCTCGCTGCCCACCATCCTATAGGTCACAGCTACATCACGGTTCGGGATCATAGCCGGGCGGTCCTGAGCCATGGCCGGCGCGGCGGCCAGCCCGAGCACCAGCGCGAAGAAAATCTTCTGCCTCATTCGGGGCGTCTCCTGCTACCTTAGCGGCCGCACACCGTGCCGCACCAAAATTTTTAGACCGATAATTACCGCTTGAACATTAAATTTAGCTGTAGGACTGGAGTTTTTCGAAAATTGTAAATTAGCATCGAATTCGATTTCAGGCCGCAAAACTGGAATTGACCCGGTTTGGTGGACACCCTGAAGCTTTTTCCAGAGGTGCACTCCATGGCCAAAACCCGACTACTCGATTCGCCTGAATTCCGCCGTCAGATGGTTGAGCTGGGTCGCGCTGGCCGCGACCCCGACGATGTCGCGGGTGAGTTCGAGCCAACCGCCCAGTCGATCCGCCACTGGATCGCGCGGGCAGACAAGAAAGATGGCCGACAGGCGGATGCGCTACCCGCCCTGAATGCTGCTGAACGTGACGAGTTGTCGCGGCCCTGGGCGTCGAGGTAGGCGTTTGACCAAGCGGAATAGCTATAAAAATGCCCTTCCACCGTGCGGGCTCCTGCCGCAAGTGAAGGCCATCCTGGATCGACTGCTGATCGGCGGTTTCAATCCACGGCATGGGCGGCTTGGGCGAAGCTCTGGTCTTGATTTGCCGCCTAAAAATACCCATATTTGATAGGTATCAACGAGGTCCCGACACATGAACACCGCAAAGCTGTTTTGGACTGGCCGGTCACAGGCGGTCCGGCTGCCCAAAGAGTTTCGCTTCGAGGGTGAGGAGGTCCGCATCCGACGGCATGGCGATGCGGTGGTCTTGGAACCGGTCGCATCGGACTGGAATTGGCTCAACGCTGCCGTGGGACAGCTCGACGAGGACGCGGCCTTGGCTGCTGGGGAGCAGGGGAGCCAGCAGGACCGCCCGGCATTGGATAGCTTGTTTCGTTGATGGGGTATCTGCTGGATACCAACGCCGTCATTGCCTTATTGAAGGATGCAGATACCTCAATTGGGCGACGTGTGCGCAAGTGCCAGCCGGCTGACGTGTTCGTCTCATCGATCGTCTTGCATGAACTCTTCTATGGTGCCTTCAAGAGCGCGCGGACCGAACACAATGTCGCGCTCGTCGACGGGTTGCGCTTCGGGGCGCTGGAGTTCAGCCGCGAGGATGCCCGCGATGCTGGCGAGATCCGGGCAATGCTTGCGACAAAGGGCACGCCGATTGGGCCTTATGACGTGCTCATCGCGGGGCAGGCCCGCGCCCGAGGCTTGGTGCTGATCACGCGCAACACGGGCGAATTCGCAAGGGTGCCTGGGCTATTGATGGAAGACTGGCAGACGGAGTGATGGCATGAAAGGGGGCGTGGTGTTGCTCCGTTCCATCCC
>RFPW01000198.1 GCA_009925965.1 Betaproteobacteria bacterium | reverse complement strand
CCCGCGGAAAATTGGCGAGTAATACGCGGCGTATCAAAGACCGCACGCGTGTCGGTCCCATCCAGCAGGATCTGATTACCATCGGGGTACTTGCCTGACCGATCCCCAAAAATCACCGTCACTGGACCAAATTGGGCGCTCTCTAACGCGGGCTCGTTCGCCGCGGCCAGATTCTGGACTCGATCCAAAGCCATCGCGATTCTCCTGCTTGACTACTGATTGGATTCGCAGCAATACGGTTTCAACGTCAGCGGGGCTGAGTATAGTCAGGTGTGCCGGTCAATAAGCCGATCATGAGCTCGATCGATTCTCCGTCGCGGCAGGTAGAATCCACACAGCTTTTGGGAGCCCTAATGGATATCGAACGCGCGCGATTCAATATGGTCGAACAGCAGATTCGCCCTTGGGATGTGCTCGACCCCGAAGTTCTGGAGCTTTTGTACGCGCTTAAGCGGGAGGCTTTCGTGCCGCCGGCTTACCGCGCGATGGCCTTTACCGATATGGAAATTCCGCTCACCGTCGGTGGAGCGCCTACGGGACAGACCATGTTCTCGCCAAAAATGGAAGCTCGACTGCTGCAGGAGCTCGCTCTGCAGCGCAATGAATCGGTCCTTGAGGTGGGATCCGGCTCAGGCTACATGGCGGCGCTCATGGCGCACCTCGCCGGTCAGGTCGTCTCCCTCGAGATCCATCCGGCAATCGCCCGGTTCGCAAAAGAAAACCTCTCCCGCGCGGCGATCACGAACGTACGGATCGAGTGCGCAGATGGCGCCCAAATTGGCACACCTGGCAGTGTCGCTGGCGATGTCTCGACACAACAAGGTTGGGACGCGATCGTCTTGTCGGGATCGGTGCCCTTGATGCCCGAAAATATCCTGGCTCGATTACGCGCAGGCGGTCGGGCCATCGCCATTGTGGGTGAGGCCCCGGTCATGTCCGCTCGCTTGTTCACCCGCATCGATGGCGGTGGCTCTGCTGCAGCGCGCTTTGAAACCTTGGACTTGTTTGAAACGATGGCGATTCCGTTGCAACATTTCCCCCAGCCTGAATCTTTTCACTTCTGAGCGCCCCGGCGCTTCAGCACCCCGCCATGTACCAAATCAGCCCCACTGAACTGGCAAGACAAATTGCCAGCGCCAAAGACGCCTCCGACGCGATGCCGTTTGTTCTCGACATTCGGGAAACCTGGGAAGTCGAGCGCGCCTCGATCCCAGGCGCCCACCATCTGCCGATGAGTCAGATTGTTGCCCGCATCAGCGAACTCGATCCGAAGCAACCCGTGATCTGCATGTGCCACCACGGTGGACGTTCGATGCAAGTCGGCGCCTGGCTCGAAACCCAGGGATTCGTCCACGTCACGAATTTGACTGGCGGGATTGAAGCCTGGTCGCTCGAAGTGGATGCCACGACACCCCGCTATTGAGCGACCCCCGATAGATCGAACCCCCGATAGATCGACCCCGAAGCGAATTGAAATCATGAATTTAAAACCGCTCGCAAGCCTGGCCGTTGCCGTGGCCTTGGCATGCGCCCAGTCACCAGCCAGGGCTTTGGACCTGAAGCAGGCGCTCGAGGCTGCATCCCGCCAGGATGCCCAACTGGCCTCGGCGCGAGCACAGCTACAGACCGTGCGCGAACGTGTGCCGCAGGCGGCTGCCGGGTTGCTTCCAACCGTCAACGGGATCACGAACATTAACCGGCAGACGGTTGATACCTCGCTGAGTACGCGACGCGAAAGCACACCACGCCAATTCGCGATTAGCCTGAGTCAGCCCTTGCTTCGAATGGATCGATTCGAAACGCTGGAACAAAGCAAGCTCGCGGTCGCGCAAGCCGAGGCCGCGCTGGAAGCCAGTCGCCAGGATCTGATCGTGCGGGTCGCCACGGCGTACTTCGACATCCTGTCGGCCCAGGACACACTGGCAGCCGTACGGGCTCAAAAGCGAGCAATCGCGTTGCAACTCGAGAGCGCAAAGCGCAATTTTCAAGTCGGTACCGCCACGATTACGGACCAGCAGGAAGCCCAGGCGCGCGCAGATCTTACGGACTCCCAGGAGATTGCGGCCGAGAACGACCTCGGCAACAAGCGCAATGCTCTCGCTATTTTGACCGGCCGCCCGATGCCTGAAATGTCCACGATGGATGGATTACGATCGGGCTTGGCCTTGCTCCCGCCGGAGCCCGCGCAAGACGAAGCCTGGACCGAACGCGCGCGCAGCGAAAATATGAGTGTTCGTCAAGCCGCCATTGCCCTCGAAGTCGCGCGCCGCGAAATCACCAAAGCCCGTTTTGGTCATTGGCCCACCATCGATCTGGTGAGTTCGGCGAGCCGCAGCGAAAGCTCCACCTTGGGCGTGACTGCCGCCAACATCAACTCGATGTCGTTTGGGCTTCAGCTGGCTGTGCCGATCTATGCGGGCGGTGCGGTCACTGGTCGGGTCCGCGAAGTCGTAGCCGCCAGCGAAAAAGCCGCGGCCGATCTCGAAGTGGCCCGACGCAGCGCTGATCTCACAGCCCGACAACTTTTGCGCAAAGTCACCTCTGGCCTGGCGCAGGTGCGCGCGCTTGAAGCTGCTGAGCGGTCCAGTCAGCTGGCGCTCGACTCCAATCTGCTGGGGTATCAGGTCGGCGTGCGTATCAACATTGATGTCCTCAACGCCCAGCAGCAACTCTTCTCAACCCGTCGCGATCTCGCGCTCGCCCGCTATACCGTGTTGGTCGATGGCCTGCGTCTGCGCCAATCCGTCGGGGGACTGGACGAAAACGACTTGACTGCAGTCAACGGGTTATTGGTTGCATTTTCGCCGACAACGGACGCTGCCGGGACCGTTGCGGGTAGTTCAGCGACAACATCCTCCCAAACATCGAACACACCATACTCCGCCACCCCGGCTGCCACGGCCCCCGTGACGGCCCCCTCCGTCACGACGATGAGTCCGCAAGCGACCGTCGGAAGCAAGCCCCCGGCCAGCGCGCCCGCAGCCGGCGCGCCCGTTAAGCCAGCCCGTGCGGCAAAAGACAAAGCAAAGCCCTGAGCGTGCGCTGGGTAGCGCCACGATGCGACGCCACCCACTCGAGCGCTGATAACGACATCGCAGCCCGCTGACTCGGGTTCTCTGCGACGTTTTGAGCAAGAGCTATCGCATCGGCGGCATTGTCCGCCCGCAGAGCTGCTCCGCATTCGACTGCATCCTCAGCGGCCTGCGAAAAATTGAAGGTATGAGGCCCAAGCACCACGGGGCAACCCACCGCAGCGGCTTCAATGAGATTCTGACCGCCAAACGGGCGCAGAGACCCCCCAAGAATCGCTACGTCAGCCATCGCGTACCACGCGGTCATCTCCCCCATAGAGTCTCCGAGGATCACCTCTGCCTGGGTCCAGTCCTGATCCTTCGATCGCCGAACGAGCCGAAATCCTTGCATCTGAATTTGCCCCGCCACTGCCTCAAACCGCTGCGGATGGCGAGGCACGATCACCCAAAGGGGTTTTCGAGTCATACCCGCCAGTAGATCCGCCTCTTCGCCGTCCCGCGTACTGGCAGCCAAAATGACCGGGCGCCCAGGCTGAGGCCCAGACTGGGGCCCAGGCTGAGGCCCAGACTGAGGCCCCCCAAGGCCCGCCCTCCACTCGCGTCCAAGCGCCGACAATGCCGCATCAACGGGTCGATCGAACTTGAGGTTGCCAACAACCAACGCCCCCTCGACACCTAAGATTCGAAGCCGCTCTGCATCACGTGGAGTCTGCGCAACGACGGCCGAAAGAGACGCCAGAGCGGGCTCGATCAACCAGCGGATCCGTTGAGCACGGCGCAACGAACGCGGCGACAACCGCGCATTCACCAACGCGATCGGAACCCCCGCAGCCGAGCATTGCGCAATCAAATTGGGCCAAACCTCGGTCTCCATCAGAACGCCAAGTCCCGGGCGATACACCCTCAAAAATCGTCGTACCGCGCCGGGCGTGTCGTAGGGCAACCAGGCCTGCTCAACCCGGCCGGCAAACTCGGCTTGCGTCGCGATCTCCGAACCTGCGGCCCGCCCGGTAGCCGTCATATGGGTCAAAAGGAACCGTACTGAGGGATCGTGTTCGAGCCATGCCTGCATCAAGGGAACGCAGGCATGGGTTTCGCCGAGCGAGACCGCATGCAACCAGATCCGTTGGTGAGCGCT
>RFPW01000197.1 GCA_009925965.1 Betaproteobacteria bacterium | reverse complement strand
CGAATGTCACTCTATGCATCGACAGGTAGCCCAGAGCGTATTGCTGATGCACGCCTGCTGGCTGAAATCGAGACGGTGGCCAAATCAATAATTGTCGGCCCCCAACGTTTAATGTCGTATCGACCGCCAAATAACCCGCGCTCTGATGTTCGGTCCAACCGCAGATTGCAACTAATTTTGACGCCGCCGCGAGCCCGTCTCGCACCCCCCCTCGGAACCGGATTAATCCATGACCGTCGGCCGAACTTCGCACGCCAACCGAATCAATCACTGCCTTTAGGCCGGTTGCTTGTGTTCTAACGACCAGCAGCAGCACGCGTTCTCATGGTTTGATACACCCCTGGGTTGTGCATCAAACGATTGATCGTTGTAAATTTTTACACCAGAGTTGATACAGACAAAAAATATAACGTGCTATTAGGTAGTAACATCTCAAGCGAACGAAGCTTCACCGCAGATTCGATCCAGGGTACATATCTTTTGGATGTCATAAAACCCACGATTGCCTTCGTCCAATTCGGTCTAGCGGGGATGGAAGTTGCCATCTTCGCCCTGGGGACACTGCTCGTTCGGCGAGATATTAAACAACTGACGGGTTGGTCTCTTTTTTGTGCGTACGCTTTCCTTGAGGTTTGTACCAATATCGAACTGGGCGCGATATTGCAGTCCGGTCTTTCATCTGAAAATCAGCAAACGGGACTTCATGTCTATGGGGTGCTTAATTTAGCATCCCATTTTTTCTTGGCATTGTTTTTCTGCCGACTCAACCGTACGCTATCAAAGAGATTCATTTCGATATTCGCATTCGTAACATTACTTGCTGGAGTCATCTCGGAATACGAAGTGGCCTGCGGCGGGTGGCGTGATCAATTTATGATTCTACCGATTGCCCGCCAAATTCCAGCCGATTTAATTTGCGCTTTCATTTTATTCGAACTCGTTAAGCGTATTCGAAAGGAATTTACGTTTGGTTTAGGCGCCTTGGCCCCTGCGATTGCAACAAAGTTGATCTTGGGGACATCGCGGAACGTTTACTTAATGACATTGACCACATCAACCCTAACGATTGATACCTTACCGCCCCATATATTTGCTTGGCACATTTTAAGAGTGATGCTCTCTGCTGCTCCGATTTTATTTATCTTCGGTCACTGGACAGGAATCTTGCTGAATTACCGTCGAACGACTCAGGTCGAAAACGATCAGATCAAAACCCTCCTGAAGGAAAAAACCATACTACTGGATTCAATGGCGGATTTTAGTCGCGCGGCAGAAGCCGGGGGATTGACCGCTGCACTGACCCATGAAATCAGTCAACCGCTCAGCGCCGTGGCACTCAATGCGGCGGTGCTCAAAGCTCAGCTTAAGGCGATAGAGACGCCACCAGAGATCGAAGCACTTGTCGACAAAATCGTATTCAATAATTCGCGCACGAGCGAGTCCGTGCATCACCTACGCCAAATCTTCAAGCCCGTCGTTCAAGGGCAGCAAGCTTCGGCGGCCCTGATCGATCCTAAAATCGTGTTGGATCAGATTCTCAGTATCGTCGCATCCCGAGCCAAGCAATCGAAAGTCTCGGTCTCGGTCTCGGTCGAGAACTCTAACCCCGATCGGGTTTTGGTCAGGGCCGACGATTTTTATACGCTTACGCTAAATTTTGTTTTGAACGCTCTCGATGCCCTCGAGGAATCTGCCCGTGCTGAGAAAAAGATCACGATTTACATCGTATCGACGCCCTCGACGCTAACGCTGATCGTGGACGATAACGGGCCGGGTATCACGCCTCATTTCGCTGATGAGGTGTTCAATCTTCGAAAAACCACTAAACCCAACGGGATGGGCGTGGGCTTGTGGTTGTGCGAGCAGCTATGTCGAAGTCGCGGCTATTCGATTTCATTCAATTCTGCCCCCAACGTAGGAACGGAGTTCAAAGTCTCCTTCCCTGCCAACTCAGCCACCTCGGGCTCGGCGCTGGGATCTGCCATTGCGCCGGGGACACCGTCATGACCTTATCTTCTGGATCGGACTTCAGAGCGTCACAGCGAGGTTGCCCATGAAAGGCACGGTTTACTTGGTTGAAGATGACGATGGGTTGCGTGAGGCATTAAGCGCCTATCTCGCGTTTCGCGGATGGGAAGTGCGCGCCTTCTGCAGCGCTGATGATTTTGTGGCGGTGCCCATTGCATCAACGCCAAGCGTCGTGGTGACCGATGTGAAACTTCCTGGCATATCCGGGTTGGCGCTACAGGAGAAGAAACGCAAAATCTCCCGGCCAGTGCCCTTTGTTTTTATGAGTGGCGCCCTGTCGGTCACCGACGGCGTCGCGGCGATGAAAGGAGGGGCCCTGGATTTTCTGGTCAAGCCGGTCGCTCCAGAGCAACTGGATACTGCGCTCGAACATGCACTGATACTCGATGCAGAATTAATAGCAGGCCAGAGGCGCGCCGCTGTCTTAGCCTCCCGGCTGGAGGGCCTTTCGCCGCGCGAGAGGCAGGTCCATGCGCTACTCGTGCGAGGCACGAACAATACTCAGATCATGAATGCACTCGGGGTCTCGATTCATACCGCCAAGCAATACAAATCGGCAGTGCTGCGCAAATTCGAAGTATCGACCCTGGCAGAGCTGATCGATGCATCCCAGCCTGAAATCGGGTCAGGCCAGATTGGACAAGCTTAGTCCCACCGCTTCGGGCGGGAGCCAGCAATCAGTCAACCAGCTTTGGGAGCATTCGCCCGGATCGGTTGATCCCACTTCGAGCGCAAGTCCCGCCAAGCTGCGCGCGGATCCTGTGTCGCGGCTGCATCCGATACCGGGGGCGAAACTGCCGCAGTCTGCGTTGCCGTCGCGCTTCCCGGATCGGATCCACCCGCCGCAGGGGCACGCGCGGTGGCCGCATACGCGCTTCGCGCGGCTGCATCGGATGGAACCGGGCCCCCGCGCACTCCGGCGCCTGCAAGCGCCGAGGATGCCGGGAACGCAGCCAATCCATTGGGCTCAGGCAGATTGCCAGCTTGCGCGGAATAGCCACCCGGGTTGCCCCCGCGTGAGCCGCCCGACGAGGAGCCCGAGCCACTGCCGGCTCCACCGGCCTGACTGCCCATGGTGCTGCCACCGAGGTCAGTACCCGCGCTACCGCCTGTCATCGATACCGACAGCGTCCCAGTGATGCTGCCTGCAGTCGCGCTCAACACGACCGCGTCGGACAATTGTGCCGACTGCGTGGCGCGACCGGCCGATGCTGCGGCAATTGCCGTTGCGACGCTCGTCGCCCCCGAAGCGCTGGCGGCAAAGCCGGGCGAGCGCGCATCCGTTGCGCTGGCGTTTCGCAGTGCGTTTGCAAGCGCTGTAGCGCCTTGCTCGTTCGCCACCGAAGCGAGCATTGGAGAAGAATTTGAACCGGCAGCCCCCCCGGCCTGGACCGCGGTCGCCGTCTGCGAGTGATCCGCGACCCCGGGCAATGCCGTTCCCTGGACTGTCGACGCGACTGACGCTGACGCTGACGCATCAATCGCCGATCGTTCCGTCGCAAGCCCAGGTCCACCCAGACCGTCCGGCGCGAAAACCTGACTCGAGCCGTCCTTCAAACCACCCCCCGCCCATCGAGCGGTGGCCTGAGCCAAGTCTAACGATTTGGAGACTGCGCCTGCGGCCGAGGCCGCTTCGACGGCAGCTAGATCCCCGAACACGACACCCTCAGCTGCCGAGCTGGCGATGGCCAGTGGATTCGCAACGAAAGGCACGACGAGTCCGGCAATAATTACCGCAGATGCGGCAAGCTCGTCCGGTGTAGCGGCGATCGGCGCGGCGTTGGACTCCGGCTCACCCACTTTGGTGGTCCCGTGTCCCGCGTGCGAGGCACTTCCATCCGCGTCGGCCGCTGCCGCGCTCGACTCTGTCGCTGGCGCACTCACCTGGGTGCTGGCATCCCCCGCGTCTGCACTGAACCCCGAGGCTGCTGTCGGCGCGTCGGCGTCTTTGAGAACCCGCGCAAACGAACCGTCGGGCTTCACCAGAGCAGACGCTTGCGCAGCCGCCCGGGACGCAGCAACATCAGAATTCGACAGTTTGGGCACAACGGTTGTCATGAGGCGATCCAAGTTGGCCCCGTGATTCGGGGAAACCAGTTAGGCAAAAACAATGCCAAGTCGAAACATTCGGCTCTCGGGATCGCCTCAACCACTTAGTCGACGTGACCCAGCGCTCGCAGAATCTTCTCCGGGGTGATCGGCTGCGACCAGAC
>RFPW01000196.1 GCA_009925965.1 Betaproteobacteria bacterium | reverse complement strand
GCCAGCCGATGAGTGCGACCGTGGCGGTGAGCATTCCGAGCGCCAGGCCGCCCAATCGTCCAATGCGGCTGCGCCAGTCGGCACGGATTCCCGGCGCCCGGGCGGCTTGAGGGCGGATTGGATCAGACCGGACTGAATCGGATCGGAGTGGATCGGCAGTACTTGGATTTGAGGGGCTTGGATCTGTCGCCGACAGAGGGGGCGACAACGGATTTAACGCGGCCCGAATGACCTCGGAGGTGAAGGGCGGTTGCCGGAAGCGAACTCCCGTGGCGTCGAAAATTGCATTGGCGATCGCTGCGGTCCCGGGCACCGAGGAGGATTCGCCAGCGCCGAGCGGCGCTTCGCCCGGTCGCGGCATGTGTAGCACCTCGATCACCGGGACCTCTCGAAAACTGAGAATCGGGTAGCTACCCCAGTCGGGCGCAACGACAATACCCAGCTCGGGATCGGTTTCGACCCGCTCGAGGAGGGCCCGACTCGTGGTCTGAATGACGTTACCGTGGACTTGATGGGTGACGCCGGCTGGGTTGATCAGTTGACCGGCGTCATGTCCGACGACCACGCGTTTGACATGTACCTCGCCGGTCTTGGGGTGAACCTCCACATCTGCGACCCAGGCCGCCCAGGCGGCGCCAAAACCTGGCCAGCGGCTGTGGATGTAGCGCGCATAGGCGAAACCCTGGCCCTGAAGCCAACCATCCTGCGTGCCCTGCAGCTGTGGCTTGTCGTGGGGTTTCCAGCTGGCGCGGTTGGCGGTGGCCTCAATCAGTTCGCGTGCTCTGGGGTCCTCAATCAATTATTCGACTGGGTCAACACCCGCCGCGGTCGCTAATTCGTCGATGAAACTCTCGTGGGCGAACGAATTGGGTAGGGCAGACACCCCGCGGAGCCAGGAGGCCCGCAGAATTGGCGCCATGTCGTTGACGGTCACGCGCAGAGCTGGATATTGATAGGGAGGCTGGGCGGTTCGGTCACCCATTTCATAGGCCTGGGCCCTCGGCTCGATCGTTCTTGTGAGTAGCAATGCCAGCGTCGGTGCACCATTCGATGGATAGCTGGTTTGAAAGTCATAGCCGACCGGTTTGCCATCCGCATTCAGACCACCGCGAACCTGCATCCACTGCGCTGCGCCTTTGGGGTCCCAGGCGTTTTCCTGTTCCCGAGTCAGTTGAACGCGGACCGGCGCACCAACGGCGCGAGCAAGGAGTGCGGCATCGGCCGCGACATCGTCAGCGCCATTGCGGCCATAGCAGCCAGCAGCTTCCATTCGAACCACGTCGACCTCGGGGGCATCGATTCCCATCAGTTGCGCGAGGTCTGCACGGAGCACATGGGGGTTTTGGGTCCCTGCCCAAACCCGCAGGCGTGTCGCTGTGGTGCCTGCCGGTCGCTCCCCATCCGACTCTTTCGACTCTTTCGACTCTTCCCAGACCGCTAGCGCGCAAGACGGGCCGATCGATGCATGCATCTGGTAGGGCCACTGGTAGGTGCGCTCCAGCGTAATCTCGGCGTGAGCCAGCGCTTCGTCGACCCCGCCTTCGTTAATCAATTCGCGTGGTGTGCTGGGGTTGCTCCGGATGGCCCGCGTCAGGTCGTCCAAAGGTCCTGGTCCTGACCATGGCTTCCAGTTCACTTGCAGCGTCTTCATGGCGAGCTCGGCGAATTCTTCACGCTCGGCCACGACACCGACAAAATCTCCCTGAACAACCACGGCACGAATGCCCGGTATGGTGGCGATCGAATTTCGGTCGATCGACTCCAGGGTACGCCCGACAAAATCGCCATGATCGTAGCCCGCATACGGCGGTCGGATCACTCGCCCGTGCAGCATGCCGGGGATTCGCATGTCATGGACAAACACGGCCTCGCCCATTGCCTTGGCCGGGATATCGATCCGCGGCAGGCTCTGCCCGACGATCCGGTAGTGCTCCGAGGGTTTAACCGGTACCTCTAGATCCAGCTGTAATTCGACATGACGCTGGCCCAGCAGAGTGGTCAGATCAACCGCTGGCGTACCTTGAGATACCAACCACTGCCGAGCTTGTGCTGCAGCGATGCGAAGTGGTTTCGCATGGATTTGCAGAGACGCGCTCGCAATCGTGGCGCCTTGATTGGGGGCGAGCGCAGTACTACCCATGACCAGATGGACTGCAGAGGGGTCGACGTCGAGCTCCTCCGCGACGATCTGCGTTAACGCGGTCCGTAAACCCGTCCCGAGATCGACATGGCCATGAAACGCGGTCACGCTGGCGTCATCCCAAACCGCAATCAGGGGTTCAAGTCCTTCGCGCGGATCACTCGCAACAAAGGCGGGTTGCCCGGGGACTGGCGCAGTCGGCGGTAGCGGTTCGCGAACAATCAGTAACAGCCCGCGGGCAGACCGGAGATCCTCGCGGGACGTGATCTGACGAGCGCGGGGCGTCATGTCTGAGCGCCGCCTTTAGCCGAGGTCGTGGGCGGTGCTTGGGCCGCTCGCTTTAAGGACCCCTGCACCGCCCGTCTTACCGCATCGAGAATTTCCAGATGAGTTCCGCAGCGGCAGAGGTTACCCGTGAGGGCCTGACGGATCTCGATTTCGCTCGGCTCAGGGTTGGATCGCAGGAGCGCCACGGTTGTCATGATCATGCCGTTCAGGCAGTACCCGCACTGCGCGGCTTGCGCCTCGATAAAGGCCTCTTGAACCGGATGTGGTCGACCATGTTCGGCCAGTCCTTCCAGGGTTGTAATCGTTCTACCATCGAGTTCGACTGCGGGGATGACGCACGATCGCGCCGCACGATCATCAATCAATACGGTACAAGCGCCACACTGACCCAATCCGCAGCCGTAACGCGGTCCATTGAGATGTAGATCATTGCGCAAGATCTGCAAGAGCGTCGCAGCGCGGGTCAGCGTCAGCGGATATTCCTGTCCGTTCACTGACAGGGTGACGCAAAGGGGTTTCAATGGGCATGCCTCAAAGACTGAGGTAATTGCGCCGCGTCTCCTCGTCGGCGACCAGCGCCTCCATCGACGCCTGATGACGAATCTGTCCCTTCTCAAGAACATAGGCGCGATCTGAGACCCATTGCGCAAAGTGCAAATTTTGCTCGGACAATAAGATGCTGACGCCTTGACGCTTGAGCTCCAGGATCATGTCCGCCATCTGCTCAACGATGACTGGAGCGACGCCTTCGGAAGGTTCATCGAGAAGGACGAGTAAGGGGTTGCCCATCAGGGTGCGTGCCACTGTGAGCATCTGCTGTTCGCCACCGCTCATACGTCCGCCGGGCCGATCTTGCATCTCTCCAAGATTTGGAAACAACTTGAAAAGTTTTTGTGGCGTCCATTCGGGTGCCGGTGATCCATCGGGGAATTGTCGAGCTAGTTGACGGCCAACGCTTAAATTTTCCAGAACGGTTAGATCGGTGAAGATTCGGCGATCTTCGGGGACATAGCCCAGTCCTCGCCGGGCAACTTCATGCGGCTGCGCCTGGGCGATTCCCTGACCCAGAAATTCGATGGCACCGCTACGCCGTGGCACCATGCCCATGATGGCTTTGAGCGTCGTTGATTTCCCGGCGCCGTTGCGTCCCATGAGTGCGACGACTTCGCCTCGCCCAACCTCGAGTTCGACGTCAAACAGGATTTGGGCCGCGCCGTACCATGCGTTAAGGCCCCGTGTTTTGAGCAGGCACTCCGAATTCATGGTGATTCCATATGCTGCTCGAAAGTTCGGCCGCTTCCAAAATAGACTGCCTGCACTTCGGGATGCTCGCGAATGGTCTGTGCATCGCCCTGCGCAATCAGGCGCCCGCGAGCGAGCACGAGAATCCGGTCGGCATGCCCGAAGACGACATCCATACTGTGTTCAGTAAACAAAATCGCGAGCCTGCGCTGATTCACAAGTTTGCGGGTCAGTGCCATGAGTTGTAAGCGTTCAGCCGGTGCCATTCCGGCCGTGGGTTCGTCCATCAACAGGAGTCGGGGTTCGTTGGCCAGAGCAATCGCCAGTTCGAGCCGTTTGATATCGCCATACGCGAGTTCATTGCAGGGGCGTTCTGCTTGCGCCTCGAGCCCGACCTGGCCCAGCAGACTGAGTGCGTCAGTCCGGCGGTAAAGGGTGGCACGCTGCCAGAGTGAATAGAGTTTGGCATCGCGGGATAACAGTGCCATCTGGACGTTTTCAGCGACCGTTAGCGAGGCAAACGTTTCGGCAATCTGGAAGGTGCGACTCACGCCCATCTGCCAAATCTCGCGGGGCTTGCGGCC
>RFPW01000195.1 GCA_009925965.1 Betaproteobacteria bacterium | reverse complement strand
AGCCGCCCACCAAGCATCCCACTAAGCACCACAGTGCTGCGGTCGGCCGCAGGGAATATAAGCTGCAAGCTAGAATCGAGCGCCCCCTACCGACCATCGATTGAGAATACCATGAGCCAATTCCTGGATGAACCCCGCTTTCTGGCCGCTGTCGACCAGGTCTTTGTGGCGGTCGAAGCGGCACTCGATGCCGCAGGCCCGGACCTGGACCTGGACTGTGCGCGTCATGGCCCGGTGCTCGAGATTACCCTTGAGGATCACTCGAGGGTCATTCTGAATGCGCAGGCCCCTTTGCATGAAATCTGGCTCGCGTCGCGCGCGGGCGGCCGACATTTTCGGTGTGTCGAAGACGGCAGTTGGCGGGATACCCGCTCGTCCGAAACCCTCGAGACGGCGTTGTCGGACGCCCTGAGCCTGCATACCGGCGCGGTGGTGGTCGTTCCTGCGCTGCGGTTGCCTTGATGGTGCGGAGGAGTCGTGGTGGTGCCTCATTAACCCCAAGTTTAATTTCGGGGCGTTGGAGCGGGCGGTTCCGCCTCAATACCCATGCCGGGCAAAGCGCCCGGGTTGCTCTGGTTAGTCCGCGATTCTTGATAGACCCAGTCGTTGCCCTCGCGCACGATCCCGGCTGGAAGCGGCGGTTCAATTTCCGCTTTGCCGTTCAGTGCGCGTTCCATGAAGGAAATCCAGATCGGTAGCGCGAGGCCGCCGCCCGTTTCGCGCTCGCCCAGTTTGCGGGGCTGGTCGTAACCGACCCAGGCGATACCGACGATTTCGGGGTTATAGCCCGCGAACCAAGCATCATGGGCGTCGTTGGTCGTTCCGGTCTTACCTGCCAAGTCTGTTCGCTTGAGCGAGAGTGCCCGGGTCGCGGTGCCAGCCCGCACGACGCCCTTCAGCATATCGTTCATCAAGTAGGCATTGCGCTCGTCAATGACCCGCAAACTCTCGTCACCCGCCTGCTGCGGATGCGATTGGGCGAGCAGTCGGCCCTGTCCATCCACGATGCGTTGCACCAGCCAGGGCTCGACCCGATAGCCGTTGTTGGCAAAGACCGCATAGGCACGGGCCATTTGCCAGAGGGTCACGGACCCCGCACCGAGGGCCATGGTGAGGTAGGCCGGGTGACGTTCGGCATCGAACCCGAATCGGGTGATGTAGTCCTGCGCGTAGCGAGTTCCAATGCCCTGCAGGACGCGCACGGATACCATGTTCTTGGATTTGGCGAGCCCCGTTCGCAGGGGCATCGGGCCATCGTATTTGCCGTCGTAGTTCTTGGGCTCCCAGGGCTGTCCCCCGGTCGTTGCCGCATCGATATAGATGGGGGAGTCCGCCACCATGGTGGCCGGGGTAAAGCCCTTTTCCAGCGAGGCGGAATAAATGAAGGGCTTGAAACTCGAGCCGGGTTGACGCCATGCCTGCGTGACATGGTTGAACTTGTTACGACCAAAGTCGAAACCCCCGACCAGGGCCCGGGTCGACCCGTCTTGCGCGTTGATGGCGATGAAGGCGCTTTCGACTTCGGGGACTTGAACAATTTCCCAAAGTCCACTGCGGTTGCGCCAGACCCGCACCACCGCCCCCCGGCGCAGGCGTTTCGCCGCGGGAACCCGATCGGGCGGCCCCAGCGCGCCGGCGACAAACTTGAGGCCTTCGCCGGTGATCTCAAGGGATTGTCCGCGCCCGCGCGACATCCGAACCGCCTTGGGTGAAGCATCGAGGACCACTGCAGCCAGAAAATCATCGACATCGGGGTGGTCGGTCAGCGCATCGGCGATGACTTCCTCTTGCGCGGCTTGATCGACGCCGAGGTCAACGAAAGCCTCCGGGCCCCGGTAACCATACTTGCGGTCGTACTCAAGAATCCCGTTGCGAACAGCTGCGTTGGCTGCGCGTTGCTCACTTGAATTGACGGTCGTGTAGACCTTCAGGCCCAGACCGTAGGTGTCTTCGCGGAACATCTGCTCGGCGAGATGGCGCGCCATCTCGGCGACATAGGGGGCGTGGAGCGGGGTCTCCATGCCGGTTGCCCGAACCGTTGGAGGTTCAGCAACCGCGCCGCGATATTCGGCCTCCGTGAGGTAGCCCAGTGCCCGCATGCGACCCAGTACGTAGAGTTGGCGGATCCGCGCCCGTCGCGGATTCACCACGGGGTTGAACTCGGAGGGCGCCTTGGGCAGCCCTGCCAGCATCGCGGCTTGGGCCGGGGTTAGTTCACTGAGCGTGCGGCCGTAGTAGATCTGTGCGGCTGCGGCAAAGCCATACGAACGTCGGCCCAGAAAAATATGATTGATGTAGATCTCGAGGATCTGCTCCTTCGTTAAGTTCTCTTCAATGCGCAGGGCCAAGAGGACTTCGAAGACCTTCCGAATATAGGAACGCTCACTCGAGAGATAAAAATTACGCGCGACCTGCTGAGTGATCGTGCTGGCGCCACCTCGTCCGCGGCCGGTGACATTGTCAAACACGGCACGAACCACCCCAAGCGGATCGACCCCGGAGTGCTCAAAAAACCGCTCGTCCTCGGCCGCCAGCAAGGCACTGCGCATCATCAGAGGGAATTCGGACGCGGCCACAAACGAGCGACGCTCTTCGCCGAACTCGCCCATCAGAATGCCGTCGCTGCTGTAGATTCTTAACGGAATCTTGGGCCGGTAGTCGAGCAGCAGGGACATGCTCGGCAAGCGTTCATTGGCCAGCACAACGGCGAGCATCCCCACCATGACGGCCGCCAGGATTGCGGTGACCGGGATGGCCGCGAGCAATAGCAGAAACTTCCAGGGGCGAAAACGAGGCTCGGAGCCCGGTCGGGTTGGAGCGGCGGGCGGCGACGGATTCGTCGTGCGTTCGTTCATACGCGCGGTCCCTGCGTTAGGCCGAAAGGACTCGATTCAAGCTCGGTTCAAGCAACCCATGCAGTATAACGGCCCGCCGATTCTGGTGGAGAATGGATGCCTGATGGAAGGTTAATGGAAGGTTCGGGTCACGGAAAAGCGTGCAACATGTTGGAAAGTTTGAACGAAATGAGTGCCCGCCAAACGATTTTCGAGCGGCCGATTGTTCTCGTGGGGATGATGGGAGCGGGCAAATCGACGGTTGGGAGGCGTCTCGCGGGACGCTTGGGATGCGGGTTTCTGGATGCCGACCGCGTCCTCGAAGAGCGCATGGGGGTGTCGATTGCGACCATGTTTGATCTCGAGGGTGAAGCCGTGTTTCGGGACCGGGAAAGCGCCTTGTTGGCTGAATTGGTCAACGCGAATTCATCCGTATTGGCGACTGGGGGTGGCGTGGTGCTGCGCGACGCGAATCGCGCTCTGTTGAACGATCGGGCCTGGGTGGTCTATCTGCGCGCGAATGCGATCGATCTCTGGATCAGAACCCGACGGGACACGTCGCGCCCCCTATTGCGGGGTTCGGATGCGCGTGCCCGCGTGAGCGAGTTGTTGACGCTGCGAGCGCCCTTGTACGAAGCAGTGTCCCACTGCACCGTCGATACCGGCCGTCAACCGGTCGAACGCGTGGTTGATCAAATCCTGCAACAACTCCAATCCCGTCAATCCATCTGAACATTATGACGACCATCTTGAACCTTGAACTGGGAGATCGCAGTTATCCGATCGAGATCGGCCAAACACTTGCCAATCGAGTGGCAGGGCGCCAGGTCGCCATCGTCACCAACTCGGTGGTGGGGCCCCACTATGCGGCGGCGCTGGAGCGCCAGATTGATGCGGCTGCGGCCCAGCGCATCACGGTTGTCCTCCCCGACGGCGAGGCGGCCAAATCCTGGGAGACTCTAGATCGGGTTTTTACGGCACTGCTCGAGGCGCGTTTTGATCGCTCGGCGCTGATCGTTGCGCTGGGCGGGGGCGTGGTGGGCGACATGGCTGGGTTTGCAGCTGCGATATATCAGCGCGGCATTGAGTGGTTTCAGATTCCAACCACGCTCCTGGCGATGGTCGATTCGTCGGTCGGGGGCAAGACGGGCATCAATCACCCGGCGGGTAAAAACATGTTGGGCGCGTTTCACCAGCCCCTCGGGGTGCTGGCCGATCTCGACGTCCTGGCGACCTTGCCCGCGCGCGAACTGTCGGCCGGACTGGCCGAGGTGATTAAGCACGGCGCGATCGCCGACGCACAGTATCTTGATGCCGTTGAACGGGATTTGCCCAAGCTCTTGGGGGGCGATTGGTCTGCGATGGCTGCCGTGGTGAGTCGTTCGTGCGAGATCAAGGCCTCGGTGGTCGCGGCCGATGAACGCGAA
>RFPW01000194.1 GCA_009925965.1 Betaproteobacteria bacterium | reverse complement strand
TTTACCAACGGCCCGCTTCAATTCAGGACATGGTCGACCACACACTTGGTCGGGTCCTTGAACTCGCTGGATTTCCGAATACACGATCGCCACCATGGCCGGGACTGCAGAACTCGAACTGAAATTTGGCTTTGATGAAACCGTCGGCCAGAGACTGAGCCGAGCCGGTTTTGATCGAGAACGCCCCTGGCGTACGGTCAAACTCTGGACAACCTACTACGACACCCCCGACGGCGCTTTGGCCAAAGCCCGGGTCGCCCTTCGCGTTCGCAAGACCCCCGAGGGGTACGTGCAGACGGTAAAAGCCGACGGTGACGTGCCGTTTGAGCGATTTGAATTCGAACGAACCATCCCAGGACCGAACCCGCAACGCGAGGCGCTGCCGGAGGTCAACACCCCTGTGGGCAAAATCATTCACCGGCACTTCGAGGCGCTTCGCACGCTCTTTGTGACCGACTTCGAGCGGCATCTCTGGCGCATTCAGGCGACCCAGTCGCTTTTGATTGAGCTCTGTATCGACGAGGGGGAAATCACGGCCGAACTGCCCGGCGCCCAGCGCGACGAACTGGGCGGTACCCCCATCGCCCGAAAGGTCCGCTGGCCCATCCGGGAACTCGAAATCGAGCGCATCACTGGAACACGACTGGGATTTCTATGGTGGGCGTTACGCTTTGCTGAACGCCACAAACTCACCCTGATTGTGCCGACCAAATACGACCGCGGCCTCCGACTCTGCGGGCGTTTACCGCTAGTGGCCCAGCCGGTCCAGAGTACTGAATCACCCCTCCAAGATTCACAGACAATTGGTCAGGCTGCCGCCGCCGCGTTGCGCGAATCCCTGATTCATCTGCTCTCCAACATTGAACCGCTCTTGTTGGGCGAGGACCCCGAAGCCATTCACCAGTTGCGCGTCGCGTTGAGGCGGTTTCGCGCCATCATCCGGTTCTTTGAGCTGTCGGAACATGACGCCCGCTGGGATGCGGTTGAGCAGACCGCACGAACGCTCCTGAGCGGATCCAACGAGGCTCGGGATACCGATGTGTTTAGCCTTGGCCTGCTCGCCGAAGTTCGCGCCGCGTTTCCGAAGGACGCCGCACTCGCTGCACTTGTTCAGGGCGCGCAAAAGGTGCGCGCACAGGCACGACATCGCAATCGAGAGGTTTTCAGTGGCCGCGAGCCGACCCGATTCGCGTTGATGGTCCTGTACCTTTGCGAACGGCTTGCGCTGCACTTAAAGCATCGCCCCGCCCGAACCGCAAAGCCGCCGGGGCAACCACAAGATCTGTCACCAGATCAACCACCACCCCAATTGCGCCTGCGGTCTTTTTCCTACCTGCAGTCTCATCCCCATCTGCAAACGCTTCCACAGTTTCAACCAGAGCCCCCATCAGATCCGGTGGCTGCGTTGGACGATCCCGTGCGCCCGTTTGCGTTGCAACAACTGCTCGCTTTATGGCGCCGGCTCGAGCGGCGTTTGATGAAGGCACGCACACCCCAGGACTGGCACCGAACCCGACTCGGTGCCAAGAGTCTGCGCTATGCGATGGAAATCGCGCTCCCCGCTTTACCTAAGCCTCGGCGTATCGGGATGGCTCTGAAGCAACTCGTCAAGCTGCAAAACCGACTTGGCGAAGCACACGATGAAGTGGTTGGCGGCGCGATCGCCCATCGGATCGCCGGCGAAGCGAACCTTTCGAACCATGAAACGCAACGCGCTACCGGACTGATTGAAGGCTGGAATGCTCGAGCTGCCCAGCCCGCCTCCGCACTTGAAGCGACCGCTCGTCGGATCCACTCCCGTCTCAGGAAGGCGATGGCGGTACTCTCCTAGGAAGCTGACGCGTCCTGGAGGACCGATGAAACTCCTCATCGCCATTGATGGCTCTGAGCATTCTCTGAAAGCGACCCGACATGCGATGGCCCTGGCCCAAAGCTGTCGGACCCCCCCGGCAATCACGTTAATCAGCGTGCACGACGATAGCGCCCTCCACCAAGCCTCCCACTTTGTCGGACAAAAGGTGGTGGTCGAACATCTCCATGCGCAAAGTGAGGTGGACCTTGCCGCGGCGGTTGCCCTTTGCAGGGAGGTAGGGGTTGAGCCAGAGAAGATGATCCGAATCGGCCACGTGGCGCAAGAGTTAGCGGTGGCAGCAGATTCCGGTGGTTTCGATCTGATGGTCCTAGGCACCAAAGGACGCAGTCGGATTGCAGACCTGCTGCTGGGATCCGTTGCGCAGCGGGTCTGCGCGATCTCGTCGACGCCGGTGCTACTCGTCCCCTAAGCCTCGAGCCCGCTCAATGTCTTGCGCCAAATTCCAGAGCGTAGTGGAGCGCGCGCCCGATCGGCAGTACGCGAGCACGGGTCTCGGCAGAACGTCGAGCAAGCGCGCAAATGCCAGCCCGTCGGCAGACGTCACCCCCCCAGAACTCACTGGCAGATAACGGGCCTCAAGCCCACAAACCAGTGCGGCCTGTTCGATCTGTTGAAAAGTCGGCTGATCGGTTCCCTCATGATCGGGCCGGTTGCACAGGACCGACCGATAGCCGGCGGCTGCGATCGCAGGCAGGTCATCGATGGCGACCTGTCCGGCAACGCCAATTTCTGGACTAAGTGTTTTGATTTCAATCATGGGATCAAGGGTGCCGGCTTCCGGAATCGAACCGAAGACCTACTGATTACAAATCAGTTGCTCTACCAACTGAGCTAAGCCGGCCAGCGCACAAATAGTTACCACGAACGGGCATTAGATTACTTGATCCGGGTGAGCTTGGCACGCCCCGCAGGCCCGCCTTTGGGTCCATCCTTTGGCCCATCTTGTGGCCCGCCATCTGGCAAATGGGGCAGCTCGAAATGGGGCAGCTCGGACGGCGTTTCTAAGGACGCCGCAGACCCGTCCGGCTGGTCCGGAACAGCAGATTTCGAATCGAGCTCGGCATCGGCGACGAGCGTTGTGCGGCGACGCGAGGCTCCAGCCTTCTGAGCCGGAGTCTGCGCATTCGTTGAAGTCATGCTGCTCGGGGGCGCATCGTCACCGCCCGTTTCGACCGATGGGAAGCTGGCCCGGAGTCTGGACGCACGGGTGGCTGGCCGAGGTTTTGGGGTGGTGATCGGCGCAGGTGGTTCACCATCCGCAGGCACGGAACGATCCTTCTGGACCAACCCACCCTCAGCAGAGGAGCCGTCTGACGGGGCGCTTCCATCTTCGGCTTGAGCCGACCCGTCGAGAGGCGGCACGGCTCTTGGCTTTGAGGGCACCGTAGATAGAACCGCGACTGCCGCTGGGAGTTTGGTGACTTCGCCCTCCGGCGTGACAGGCGCAGCACCAGGCGCGGGCGCAAGAGCCAAGGTCGGCTTGCCCCGCAGTGGGCGCGCAGTGCGTTCAGCCCCTGGGTTCGAGACTGGCTGAGCGCTCGCCTCGCCGGGTCCGACCACGGCCGGCGACTTGGGTACCTCAAACGCCATGCCGTGGCCATTTTCTCGCGCATAAATCGCACTGACATTGATGACTGGCACCAGGATATCGTGTGCCCGCCCGTTGAAACGGGCCTGAAAGCTAATGAAGTCGTTATCGAGACGCAGTTGATTCGTTGCCGCAACCGATGCGTTCAGGACGATTTCACCGTTTCGCGCATAGCCCGGCGGCACGATCGTGCGCTCGTCAATCGTCACGGCGAGATAAGGGGTGAACCCGTTATCGGTACACCATTCGTGAATAGCCCGAATGAGGTAGGGTTTCGTCGAGGGGTCTGCCATCAGGAACTCACCGGCGCATGACCTTCTCTGAAGGCGTCAGTGCCTCGATATAGGCGGGGCGCGCAAAAATGCGCTCGGCATACTTGAGCAAGGGCGCGGCGACTTTCGGCAGGTCGATGCCGTAATGGTCGAGACGCCACAACAAGGGGGCAATTGCCACATCGAGCATCGAAAATTCTTCGCCCAACATGTGCTTGTTCTTCAGAAAAATCGGAGCGAGTTGGGTAAGCCTGTCGCGAATCTGCGCCCGCGCCTTTTCCATCAGCTTCGAGCTTTCTTTAGTGTGCTCGCGCTTCTCGAGCACCTGGACATGGACGAACAACTCGCGCTCGAAATTGAACAGGAACAGGCGCGCACGGGCACGTTGCACCGGGTCTGCCGGCATCAACTGGGGATGCGGAAAACGCTCGTCGATGTATTCGTTAATGATGTTCGATTCGTAGAGGATCAGATCGCGCTCAACCAGAATAGGCACCTGGCCGTACGGGTTCATGATTGAGATATCTTCCGGCTTGTTGTAGAGATCGACATCGCGGATCTCGAAGTCCATGCCCTTCTCGAACAGA
>RFPW01000193.1 GCA_009925965.1 Betaproteobacteria bacterium | reverse complement strand
GGTAGCGCATGCGCTACCCGTCGCATCCCTCAAACGGATCTTCGCCGTGATCCTCTACGCCCTCGCGGGTTATATGGTCTGGCGGGCTATGCAAGGCTGAAAAGCCGCGATGAACAGCGGTTTCAATCGAGTTTGGCCCCAGAGTCTTTGACGACTTTCGCCCACTTGGGCATTTCACTGCTCACCAGCCGTGCCAGCTCCTGTGGGGGTTGGCCACCCGGCTCAGCACCCAGCGTCTGCCAGATCTCACGCAGTTCGCCGCCGGAGGCAAATTGACGGGCGATTTCCTGCTGCATCCGCTGCACGATGGGCGCAGGTGTTCCGGCAGGTGCCCAAACTGCATACCAAGTCTGCGCGTCGTACCCCTTGACCGTTTCGCCAACCGTCGGCAGATCAGGTAACAAAAACGAACGTTTTGCTGTGGTCACCGCCAAGGGGCGCAACTTGCCCGAGCGGATGTGCGGAATTGAACTCCCCAATCCATCGAACATAAAGTCAATCTGCCCCGCCAACAGATCGGCCAGCGCCGGTCCCGCCCCGCGATAAGGGATATGGGTCGCAAAGCTGCGTGTCATTGACTTCCAGAGCTCGACAGACAACTGGTGCGAGGTCCCGTTGCCCGCCGAACCGAAGTTGTACTTGCCTGGCGCAGCCTTGATCGCAGCTGAAAACTCCTGGAAGGTTTTCACCGGCAGGCGTTGGGGATTCACCACGACAACGTTTGGAAACACCGCCAGGATTGAAACGGGAGTCAGGTCCTTTTCCAGATCGTACGGAAGCGTCGGATAAAGACTCGGCGCAATCGTGTGGTGAACTGCCCCCACCAAAAAGGTGTAGCCGTCAGGCGCCGACTTCGCAACCAAATCGGCACCGAGCGTGCCACCGGCACCACCGCGGTTGTCGATCACGACCTGCTGTCCAAGTGCTTGCGACAGTACCTTCGATAACGGCCTAGCCACCGCATCGGTACCGCCCCCCGGTGGAAATGGCACCACCATCCGAATTGGTTTGTTAGGCCAGGTCGAGGGAACCTGAGCCGACGCATCGCTCGTTGGCCAGAGCAAGCCGGGCAGAGCGCCGAGCGAGGTCCCAATCGAGGCCCCAGCTGTGGCCCCCATTGAGGTCAAGATCCGTCGACGGGTAGTATTTGAATTAGACATGACACAGTCTCCTCGTTTGTGCCGAACCGTCGCGCCGTGTGGCCGACGATTTCATTTGTCCTCAATATTGCCCACACAATGAGGATCCGCGCAATCCGAGCGATCAGCACCATGGATTTAAAACCCCGAATTGCCGTCGGCGGCTTTCAGCACGAAACCAACACCTTCGCCCCATCCCCCGCGACCTTAGCGGCGTTTTCTCGTGGCGGGGCCTGGCCACCCTTTGCCCGTGGTGATGCGATGCTCGCCGGATTGACTGGCGCCAATTTGCCAGCGACCGGCGCAATCAGCACCTTGACGCAGGCCGGTTTTGCGATCGAGCCGCTGGCCTGGGCAGCGGCCAGTCCGAGTGCACCGGTGACCAACGAAGCGTTCGAGACAATCGCCGGGGCGATTCTCAGCGAACTGCAAGCGGCCATCGATCTGACTCTTCAACCATCGAATGGGCCACTCGAAGGGGTCTACCTGGACCTCCACGGGGCGATGGTGACTGAATCTCATGACGACGGCGAAGGCGAACTGCTGCGCCGCGTGCGATCCATCGTCGGGCCAGAGGTCCCGGTCGTTGCCAGTATCGACTGGCATGCGAATGTGTCCGAGGCGATGGTCAATCTAAGCGATGGCCTGGTGGGCTATCGGACGTATCCGCATATCGATATGGCGCAAACCGGTGAGCGGGCCGCCCGCCTGCTCTGTCAGTTGATTGATCATCGGCGCCGAGGCCTGCCCAGTGCGCCCAAGGTAATCAAGCGCTTTGACTGGTTGATCCCACTGCCGGCCCAATGCTCGACGATCGAACCCAGCCGGTCGCTCTTCGCGTTTCTTGAAGAACTTGAGCGCCGCGAAGGGGTGACGCTCACCCTCGCTCCTGGATTTCCCATGGCCGACATCCCCGACTGCGGGATGAGTGTGATTGCCATTGGCGCCCGATCCGACGGCCAATCAACGGAGTCAGCTAAGACCTTGGCCGAAACCGAATCCGCCGCCGAGCAACTTGCACATTGCGTCCGTGAAGCTGAGGCACAGTTCGCCATGCGTCTCTACGCCCCGGAGGAAGCCGTGTCCAGAGCCATCGAAGTTGGCCGTCCGGGTCAACCGGTCGTTCTTGCTGACACGCAAGACAACCCTGGCGCTGGGGGCAACGGCGACACCACGGGTTTGCTGGCGGCCTTAATCGCGGCGCGCCCAGATCAGGCCGTATTTGGACTGCTGATCGACGCCGAATCGGCTGCCGATGCGCATGCTGCGGGCATCGGAGCAATCAAATCCTTTGCGCTGGGTGAACGGTCGGGACTACCGGGTCATCACCCGTTGAAGGGGACCTTCCAAATTGAAGCACTGAGCGACGGGAAGTTCACCTGCACTGGCCGAATGTTTACCGGATTCAAGATGAACCTTGGGCTCATGGCACGACTGCGCAGTGTCGAGGCGCCCGGGGTCATGGTGCTACTCGCGAGTCACAAATGCCAGACCGCAGATCAGGACATGATGCGGGTGTTGGGCATTGAACCCTCAGAGCAAGCGATCGTCGCGCTCAAAAGCAGCGTCCATTTCCGCGCTGACTTCGAACCCATTGCGCGCGAGGTGCTGATTGTTCGCGCCCCAGGTCCTGCGCTCGCCGACCCTGCAGACTTTCCCTGGAAACACCTCCGCCCAGGCATGCGATTACGGCCCTTAGGGCCAGTCTTCCAACCCACTCTTCCAACCCGTCCTTTGAATCCAAACGGGTCATAACGCATGCTCGTAATCGATGCTGGCAACAGTTTTGTCAAATGGGCGGTTGCCACACCTGGGGTCAACCTAAGCCGTGCGCCGCAACCCTGGACCGCCCGAGGGCAGATCGCGCTGAGCGATCTCGAGGCTTTAGCCAGCGACTGGGCGAACATCCCTGTACCGGAGACGATCATCGGCAGTTGTGTGGGCGGCGATGCCGTTCGTCAAACCATCGAACAGAGCTTGAAAAGCGCTTGGCCCCCAATTCACTGGATCCGGTCCGAAGCCACCAGTGGGGCAGTCACAAGCGAGGCGATCACCAACGGCTATGCCCAGCCCGCTCAGCTAGGTACCGACCGGTGGGCGGCGCTGATCGGCGCGCGCGCTGCACTTGGCGCCCAAGCCGCACTCGTGGTGATGTGCGGCACTGCCACCACCATCGACCTGCTGACCGCGACAGGGCACTTTACCGGGGGCGTGATTCTGCCCGGTCTCGCTCTGATGCTCACAGTGCTACATGAGCGCACCGCGGCTCTACCGCGCTCCTCGGGCCAGGTTGTCGCCCATCCCGATTGCACCGCGGATGCCATCGCGTCGGGCTGTCTCCATGCGCAGGCCGGGGCTATCGAACGACTCTGGCACCTGCACCGTGGCGCCCACGAACCGCTGACTTGCCTCCTCGCGGGCGGAGCCGCTCCTTCAATTGGCCCGTTCCTGGCTGTTCCTTATCAACTTCGTGACGACTTGGTCTTGCTTGGATTAGCCACGATCGCGGATTCTCGCAGCGCATCGAGCTTGCCCAACACTTCGTCATAGACGGGTACCTGCCCACGATGCGGTCCGACGGCGCGTCGGACCCTCTGCTCGAGTTCGCGCAGCAAATCCAGTTCCGATAACTCCAATTTAGATGGCGGCACCAACTCACTCTGAATCGGCTGTTGGCCAGGCAGGGGGGCTTGCACAGAGGTCGGCGGAATGGTCGAAACCTTGGTCGAAAGATTGGCCGTCGACTTCATGCCACCTCGCCGCTCGATCGCCGCCACGGCCAGCTGGTCCGCGCGCTCATTCAACGGCACACCCGAGTGGCCACGTACCCACTGCCAACGTACCTGCCCGAGCCGTTGCGATTCAGCCAACAGTGCCCGCCAGAGTTCGGCGTTCAGGACTGGGTCGCCGTCAGACTTGCGCCATTGTTTGCGCTGCCAACCCGCGATCCACTCCGTCATGCCCTTGACCACCAACTGTGAATCGGTGTGCACCGTCACGGTGCCGGCGCGATCAGGCAATGCCTTAAGCCCCTCGATGACTGCCGTCAATTCCATCCGGTTATTGGTGGTTGCGGGGTCATACCCTGATAACTCGAGCGGCGCTTGATCGGAGATCAGCAGGATCGCGCCCCATCCACCCGGCCCGGGGTTTCCCTTGCATGCACCGTCCGTCCAGAGTTCAATCATC
>RFPW01000192.1 GCA_009925965.1 Betaproteobacteria bacterium | reverse complement strand
CCTTTAAGATCGCAGTATGCGCGCCCTCAATGGGTGCTGTTTGGTTGCGATGAGGAGCTTTTTGTCATGGTTAAAAACATTGGATCGAAGCTTGCGGCTTGCCTGCGTTTCGGCATCGCCAGCCTGCTCATTCTAGGCGCTGGCATTCAAAGCGTGATGGCGCAAGCGCCGATGCCCGCGGGACCGATCAAAATTCTGGTGGGATTCCCCCCGGGAGGCGGGACCGACGTGCTGGCTCGAACGCTGGCTGAAAAATTGAAAGATCAATTAGGAACAACGGTCATCGTTGAGAACCGCGCCGGCGCGGGTGGCCAGATCGCGGCTCAAGTCCTGAAGACTGGCCCAACGGACGGATCGCTCCTCTTTTTGTCCCACGACCATACGATTTCGATCCTGCCACAGGTTGTCAAGAACCCAGGCTTTGACCCCGCTCAGGATTTTGTTCCGGTGGCTGGCTTCGCAAGCTTTGTGAATGCACTGGCGGTATCGGGCGGAACCCCAGCCAAATCGGTTAACGAATACGTCGCGTGGGTTCGCAACCAGGGTGTTAGCAAAGGAACCGTCGGCGTGCCAGCACCGGCTTCCGTCCCGGAATTCCTGGTCAAGCTGATCGGCCAGAAATACGCGCTCGATCTTCAATCTGCGCCTTACCGAGGGAGCGCCCCGTTGATCGGCGACATGCTCGGCAACCAGATTGGCGCGGGCGTCGCGTCAGTACCTGACTTCATTGAGAACCACAAGGCGGGCAAGCTTCGCGTGGTTGCTGTCTTGGGTAATCGTCGCCAGGCCGTTCTGCCCGATGTACCGACCTTTGCCGAGCTCGGTCTCGCCGGCTTCGAAGACGTCCCTTATTACGGTCTGTTCGCCAAAGCGGGTACGCCCAAAGCAACGATCGACCGATTAGCCGACGCGATCTCGAAGGTCCTGATCCTGCCCGACGTGCGCGAGCGCATGACGGCCATGGGCGTCACCGTTGAGTACATGACGCCCGAACAACTGGGTACGCGCGAACAGGCGTACACGCAGACTTGGGCCCGGATCATCCGAGCCAGTGGGTTTCAGGCGCAGTAACGAAAGCTAGCTCACCAGACGCCAACTCGAGAGCAAGGCCCCAGGCACCAGGGCGGTCTTGAGAGATCGTTCATCGTAAGTCGAATCGTCACCGATCATGTCGCGGCCGGTTGTGAGGCCCTCTAGGGCGTCGCCAAACGTGCGAAAGATCGAGTCGTCGAATCTCATCGGGTCGACCGGCCCGACCGCCTCGCCATTCTCGACCCACCATGTCGCGAACCGGGTCATGCCTGTGGTCCGAGCGGACTGACGATCCGACCAGTTCAGGTACCAGAGTCGGTTCACAAACAGGCCAGTGCCCAGCGCACGCATCGCCTCCTGGGTTTCGATCTGGCCCGCAGCCATCATCAAGGCTTCGGGCTGTTCGCCGTCAGCACCTGTGTGTTCAACCCCGTACTCGATCGAAGTGCGGGGGTTACAACAGGCGCCAACGTCTCGCCCCCGCTCAATCAGCGACAACGGCGTAACCCGGCGGAAACCCTCTGAATTAAAGCCGGACGCGTCACTTGCTCGAACGTCATCCCAAATCGAGAACTGATCAGAAAGACTAACCTCTCCATCGACCAACCGCTGCAGAGGACTTCGCCGCGCCATCCGGTCGCTCGCCGAAAACCCACCCCATGACATGAGCCCCAGCAGGCCTTCAACCGCCGCAGGCATTAGAAAGGCACGCACATCCCCAGTCGGCGCAGCACGCGCAGGTCTTGCCAGCAAATCATGGTCGCGACGCAAGCGCTCGAGTCGCTGAGCGAATGCATCCGCCTGCCAGGTACGCCCGTGCATGGAAGCCTTCGCCGCCCGGCCGCGAAGTTCGCCCTGGTCATGATGCAAACTGAAATCGAACGAGTACCCATCGACTTCGTGCCAATGGTGAACCCCGTGGGAGTTAGTCAAGCCGCGCGCACGCGGGCCGGCCGCGAGGATTCCCACGAAGTCGAGACCCCGCGTCTGACTGACCACTTCTTCAATGATCGCGCGGGCTGCGTCGCCAGGGCGGCCATCATCAGTAACGCCTTGAGCGCCATCCGGACTGGTCATGCGCTCGACGCGCCTGCTGCGGGACGGGGCGGTCTCAATCCGGCACAGGGGATCTTCTGCAAGCGACGGTAAACCGCTGCGCAATCCAGCCACCGCCTGAGCCATTCGGATCTGATCTTCAGCCTCTTCTCCGCTCAGGGCGACCATCCGTGAAGCATGGCGCTGGCCTTCCAAAAGCCGAATCGTCGCGAGCGCCCGGTGAACATGGCCTGGCTGACGGATCGCACCCTGATTGAGGCGAACAAAGTCAGAAGCTTCAGCCCGAAACTCGAGCGACCACTGCGCGTCATGCCCCGCAAGCTTGGGCATCGCCTGAGTGAGTGATTCAAATTGTTTCTCGAAACGGTCCTGCTGCATCGCGTTCCAACTTTAATGGGTCTCAGGATTTGAAGCGCTTGGTCAAGCCATCACTGGCACGCGCGAGAATGCCGAGGTCGGAGGCCACAGCCAGAAAGCTGGTCCCGATGTCGATCCAATGCTGGCAGTCATCAAGATTCGTCCAAAGAAAACCAGCAGCTTTCCCAGAGCCGCGAATCTGCCGGATAGCGGCTTCAATCTTTACCCGCACTTCAGGGCGGTTGACGGTCCCCGCGAAACCCATATCGGCTGACAGATCGGCGGGCCCGATGAAAACGCCATCGACGCCATCGACCGCGAGAATCTCCTCGAGATGTTCCAACGCCACTAAGGTTTCGGCCTGAACGAGGATGCAGAGTTCGTCATGGACGCGCTCAAAATAGTCAGGCACCCGACCGAAGCGGTTATGACGTGCACCTCCCGTGACACCTCGAATGCCGTGAGGCGGATAGCGGCAAGCCTTGACCGCCGCGCGCGCCTCCTCCGCGTTCTGAACAAACGGGATCAGGAGCGACTGAACGCCAATATCGAGGTAACGCTTGATCAGGACATGATCGTTCCAGGCCGGACGGACGACACAGTCGATCGGATAGGCCGCCGCGGCCTGCAATTGTGCAAGTACGGTTGGGACATCGCTCGGCGCGTGCTCGGTGTCGAGCAGCATCCAGTCCAGACCACAACCCGCCACGACTTCCGTGGCATACGCACTGGCCAGACTGTTCCAGATACCGATCTGAGTCTGACCCGAAGCGAGGGCCCGCTTGAAACGATTCTTGGGCATGTCCATTTCAGTTTCCTCCACCAAACACTTCCACCCCGCGAAACAAGCACGGCGGCGACGCGTGACCGACCCGGATGACCTGACCCGGTTCGCCCTTGCCACAATAAGGTGTTCCCATGACCTGAACCGTCTGGGCGTTGCCGACCTGATCGAGCGAACGCCAAAAGCTCGCGGAACGACCACGGTAGTTGGGGTTGCGCACGACCCCAACCCGTTGCCCGTGGCGGATCCGCTCGGCCCATTCACAGCCGAACTGAAACTTGTCGCGGGAATCATCGATCGACCAGCTGAGATTGGTGCGCACGAGGATCCCGTCATCGACGGAACCGATCATCTGCTCAAGCGTCGAATCACCGGGCTCCAGGTTGAGATTGGGCATCCGATCAATCGGTGCACGCCACCACGCAGACGCTCGGGCGCAGGCAACGGGCTCCAGCGCATACCCAGCGGCGGCTGCCCGAGCAGCCGAGAGGGCGCCCCCGATTGGCCGCAACAGAAGACCACGCTCAATCAGTACTGCCCGTTCGGCCCTAGTCCCTTCATCATCAAAACCAAAGGCTGCGAACTCATGCTCGATTGTGGGATCGCAGGTGATGGTGAGTTGCTCAGAGCCATAGGCATAGCGCCCGAACATGTCCGGCGTGACGAAACTGGTGCCAGCGAAGTTGCGCTCATCACCCAAAATCCGGTCGAGTTCCAGTGGGTGGCCGATCGACTCATGAATCTGCAGCATCATCTGATCTGGCATCGCGAGAAGATCGAGCAACCCGGTTGGACATTCCGGTGCTTGTGCCAGCGCGATCGCCTCGTCGGCAATTCGTGAACCCCCGCCGATCAAACCGGACTCCAGAACGACCTCGAAACCGCCCTGGCGGCAGAACCCGTTGTAGTTGCCAGCGAGACTGCGGGTCTGCGTCACGCCATCGACATGGGCCGTCACCGCAAGAGACGGGATCACCCAGCGATGATGCTGCACCTGCTCGCCGCCGAGACTGGTCAGGCGTAATCGGGTCGCTTGGGTCACATTGACCGAGGCACTGCGATCGACAATCCGTGTGTCGAGGGCAGCGGCTGCATCCTCGGCGCGCAACAGATCGAACAAGTCGGCCGTGGTCGGCATTGGCGTCCCGATA
>RFPW01000191.1 GCA_009925965.1 Betaproteobacteria bacterium | reverse complement strand
TGGGCCCAGAGCCCGCGTTGGAACGGTATCAAGCGCGGCTACACCGCCGAAGAGGTCGTTCGTCTGCGTGGATCGATCCAGCCTGAACACACGCTAGCACGTCGCGGCGCCGAAAAACTCTGGAACCTGCTCCACACCGAGCCCTTCGTGAACACGCTGGGTGCGCTGACCGGCAATCAAGCCATGCAGCAGGTCAAGGCCGGCCTCAAGGCAATTTATCTGTCAGGCTGGCAGGTCGCGGGCGACGCCAACATGGCCGGGGAAATGTACCCGGACCAGTCGCTCTATCCGGTCAATTCAGTGCCGATGGTCGTGCGCCGCATCAACAACACCCACCCGCGCCGACCAGATTCAGTGGTCTGAAGGCCGCAACCCGGGCGATGCTGGCTACGTCGACTATTTCGCCCCCATCGTGGCGGATGCCGAGGCCGGTTTCGGTGGCGTTCTCAACGCGTTTGAGCTGATGAAGTCCATGATCGAAGCCGGCGCCGCAGGTGTGCACTTCGAAGACCAACTCGCGTCGGTCAAAAAATGCGGACACATGGGTGGCAAAGTGCTAGTTCCAACCCGCGAAGCCGTTGCTAAGCTCGTCGCCGCGCGCCTCGCCGCCGACGTCATGGGCGTACCGACCCTGGTCATCGCGCGCACCGACGCCGAAGCCGCAGATTTGCTTACCGCTGACATCGACGAGAACGACAAGTCCTTCTGCACCGGTGAGCGCACCGTCGAGGGCTTCTATCGCGTTCGCGCCGGCGGCGACCAGGCGATTTCACGCGGACTGGCCTACTGCCCTTACGCCGATCTCGTCTGGTGCGAGACCGGTAAGCCCGACCTCGAGTTCGCCCGCAAGTTCGCCGAAGCGATCCACAAGCAGTTCCCCGGCAAGATGCTGGCATACAACTGCTCGCCATCGTTTAACTGGAAAAAGAACCTCGACGACGCCACGATCGCTCGCTTCCAGCGCGAACTCGGCGCCATGGGTTACAAGTTCCAGTTCATCACGCTGGCCGGATTCCACAGCTTGAACTACTCGATGTTCCATTTGGCACACGGCTACGCCCGCGAGCAAATGAAAGCGTTCGTCGAGCTGCAAGAATCCGAGTTCGCAGCGATGGATCGCGGCTTCACCGCCGTCAAGCACCAGCGCGAAGTCGGTACGGGCTACTTTGACTCGGTGACTCAGGCCATCGAAGGCGGACAGTCAAGCACGACTGCCCTGCATGGATCGACCGAGGACGAGCAGTTCTTTGATCGGAAGGTGGCTTGACGATTGGTGAGTAGGCGTTTACGGCAGCGTTTGCATTGACTCAACCCCCCTTTCGGTTACACTATTGTGTAACTTAAAGGGGGTGGAAAATGCCTACTGCAACTTTGCGAGCTGTTGGGGGGTCCGTTGTGGTGGCGATCCCCAAGGCTGTGCTGGATCTCGTCGAGCTTCGAGCGGGGTCAAAAGTGGAGATCGCGATCGATCAAGGTCGATTGATCGTGGCTCCCAAACCTCGTCCTCGTTATCAGTTGGCAGAGTTGCTTGCTCTGTGTGACCCGAATCTTCCGCTCACGGCGGAGGAGTTGGAGTGGCTCGACGCGCCAGCGGCTGGTCTTGAGGCTGGGGCTGAATCTTCAGCTAGAGAGTCTTGAAGCGTGTTGCGGAGCAAGGCGAGATTTGGTCAGTCGACCTCAACCCTGGTCTTGGACGCGAACAACTTGGATTGCGTCCGGTGTTTGTGGTTTCCAAAAAGGAATTTAATCGACTCGGGCTTGTCGTGATTTGTCCTATCTCGCAGGGGGGCCAACTGTCCCGTTTTGCTGGGTTTGCAGTCCCACTGATGGGAGCAGGCACGGAAACGCAAGGCGTCGTGATTTGCAATCAACCTCGAACCATCGACCTTACAGCGCGCAACGGTCGTTTCATTGAGGCTGCAGACTCCGAGCTTACTGACGAAGTGGTCGCTCGAGTCCAGGTGATTTTCGATCTCTGATCGCCCGAGCGCACTCTGATACCAGCGCGGGGCCCTCGTACAAGAGGCCGGTGTAAAGCTGAACGAGGCTTGCCCCGGCCTCAATTTTTTCCACTCCATCGGCGCCCGAGAGGATTCCGCCGACACCGACGATCGGCATCTGCCTCGGGAGCGCCGCGCGCAGTCGCCGGATCACTCGATTCGAGGCTTCGCGAAGCCCGAAAGTCCGCCAATCTCTTGCCCATGCTTGAGGTGGCTGACTGCCTCTCGAGCGATCGTCGTGTTCGTGGCGATTACGCCATCGATGCCGTGCTCGGGCAGGATCTGAGCAATGGTGTTGATTGCGGAATCTTTGAGGTCGGGCGCGATCTTGACGAGCAGCGGTACCCGTCGACCATGGGTTTGCTCAAGAGCCTCGCGCTCGGCCCGCAGTCGAGCCAGGAGTGCCGTGAGTTCATCGCCGCCTTGCAGCGCGCGCAGTTGGCTGGTGTTCGGGGAAGAAATGTTAACGGTAATGTAGTCCGCCAGCGGATAAGCGGCCTTCAGGCCCAGCGCATAGTCATCGGCCGCCAATTCAATTGGGGTCGAAGCGTTTTTGCCGATATTGATGCCCAGAGGGATCGGGCTGGACGGACCGTTACCGACGGGGCTGTTACCTAAGGTGCCATTCCCAAACCGGCCGTGAAGGGTGTCGCTCGCCCGGGCCGCCTGCACATGCGCGACTAACGCTGCGAGCCCGTCGTTATTAAATCCTAATCGATTGATGATGCCTTTGGCTTCGGGCAATCGGAACATCCGCGGTTGAGGGTTGCCGGTCTGCGCGCGCGGCGTGACCGTACCGACCTCGAGGAAGCCAAATCCGAGTTGGGTGAGGGCGCTCAGGTGTCGTGCGTTTTTGTCCAGACCCGCAGCTAAACCAACGCGATTTGGAAACCGCAAGCCCATGAGTTCGATGGGGTCATGTACGGGCTGCCCGGTGATCCAGCGCAGCGGGATCGACCCAGAACCTGACACCCCCCCGGACCCATCCGCCAGCCAGTCGAGCGCCCTGAAGGTGACGTTGTGCGCCTGCTCGGGATCGAGCCGAAACAACAGGGGCCGAGCCAGCGAGTAAAGATTCAAACGATTGAAACCGGTTATAGCGGCTGCCAGACGCTATCGCGCAGGACTTCCGCCGGACGGAATCGCGCTTTGTACGCCATTTTAGGACTTTCCGCGATCCAATAACCAAGATAAAGATGATCAAGGCCCATTTGGCGCGCCTGGTCGATTTGCCAGAGTACGTTATAAGTCCCGTAACTGGCGTGATCGTGGTCTGGTTCAAAATAGGTATAGACCGAGGATAGACCATCATCCAGGAGATCGATGATTGAAATCATCACGAGTTCGTCGGCTTCGGTACGGAATTCGACGAGCCGTGTGTTGACACGACTTTGTAATAAGAACTGCGCGTACTGATCTCGGCTGTCCTGATCCATACCGCCGCCGGCGTGTCGGCTGGCCTGATAGCGTAAGTAAAGCTGGTAGTGATCAGCGGAAAAACCCGGTTCGGCGACGCGTACGCTCAGATTGGAATGAGTACGCCAAGCTCGGCGCTGGCTGCGGTTGGGTTCAAACTGGGCGACTGGGATACGAACCGGCAGACAAGCTCGGCAACCGTCGCAGTGCGGGCGGTAGGTGAAGACGCCACTGCGCCTGAACCCGGCGCGCACGAGCTGGGCATAGACCTCGGTCTGAATCAGGTGGCTCGGTGTCGCAACCTGCGACCGCGCCAGACGATCAGGCAGGTAGCTGCAGGCATAGGGCGCCGTCGCATAAAACTGCAGCGCTGAGAACGGTAGGTCCTTGAGATGAGTCATGGCAGGGACGGGTTCAGGTTGGTCGACGACCAGTCCGGCTCCGGTGATCGGGACGCCTGCGCAAGGATATGCAGAAAATGGTCCCGAGCGATAGGGCGCGCACCCATCGATGCCAAATGCGCGGTCTGTTGCTGGCAATCGATCAGTGCAAATTCCCAGGCTTGCAACTGCTGCACAAGGACGGCCAGAGCGGCCTTGGAGGCGTCGCTAGCGCGGGTGAACATCGATTCGCCAAAAAAAATTCGACCGATCGAGACACCATATAAACCTGCTATCAGGGTGCGAGTTGGCATGGCCCAGACCTCAACCGAATGGGCGATTCCTTGGCGGTGCAAACCAACATACGCCATCAGGATGTCTTCGGTAATCCAGGTACCGTCTTGATCGGGGCGCGGTTCGGCGCAGGCTCGCATGACGGACTCAAACGCTTGATCAACCGTGAATTCCCAGAGTCCGCGTTGGTGAACCCGGCGAAGTCGTTGCTTAAGTGAATTCGAAAGCCGGAATTCTTCTGGAAATAAGACCATCCGCGGGTCAGGCGACCACCACAGAACGGGCTGCCCATCGGAGTACCAGGGATACATG
>RFPW01000020.1 GCA_009925965.1 Betaproteobacteria bacterium | reverse complement strand
CGCGCCGGACGAAAACGAGCTATATCCCGTGCCCCAGGAGTATCGGGTCGCGCCCCCGACCGGCTTGGGTGACATTCTTGAAGGTGAGTTTCGCCCCGGTTTTTTCACCGGTGTCACGACCGTGGTGTTGAAGCTCTTCAACTGCGTCCAGCCGATGGTTGCAGTATTTGGCAAGAAAGATTATCAACAACTGATGGTCTTGCGTCGCATGGCCGAGCAATTTGCCCTGCCGACCGAAATCGTCCCGGCCGAGACGATCAGGGCTCCGGATGGACTCGCCTTGTCATCTCGCAACGGTTACCTTTCCCCCGAGGACCGCGCTCGGGCACCCATGCTCCATGAGATATTGCGGGAAACGGTCCAGGAGCTTCAAGTCATCGGCACCGCGATGCGCTCGGGCGCCGGTGGACCCCAAATCTGGCCACAAGCCCTGGCCGCTGAACAAAAAGCCATTCACCGGCTCTCCGGCCTCGGTTGGGTGCCAGACTATGTTGCGGTGCGGAGGCGCTCAGACCTGTTGCCACCCAGCCTGGCCGATGTGGCCCGGGCTGAGCCGCTGGTTGTATTGGCCGCCGCCAGACTCGGTGCCACGCGCCTGATCGACAACCTCGAGGTCTAGTCGACGACTTGATCGCCGATCTGAGCGGCGCCCCGGGCGCCTCGGCAAGTCAGCCCTGCGTGCTGGCGAACCCACTCGGATTATTCGATTGCCAACGCCAGTGGTCCTCACACATTTGATCAAGCGGGCGTTCAGCACGCCACCCCAAGAGCGCTAGCGCGTGGGCGGGATCGGCGTAACAGCTCGCAATATCGCCAGACCGCCGGTTGACGATCTCGAACGGAATCGACCGACCACTGGCTCGTTCAAAGGCGCGGATGACTTCGAGGACGGTGTATCCCGTGCCCGTTCCCAGGTTAACGGTCCAGTGCCCCGGGCTCTGCAGGACCCGGCGCAGGGAATCCACATGGCCGAGGGCCAGATCCACGACATGAAGGTAGTCCCTCAAGCCGGTGCCATCACGGGTGTCCCAATCATCGCCAAAAACGGAGAGGCGCTCGCGTCGACCAACCGCCACCTGCGCAATAAAGGGCATGAGGTTATTGGGTAAACCACGAGGATCCTCCCCGATCCGGCCACTTAGATGGGCCCCGACGGGATTGAAGTAGCGCAGGGTACCAATGGCCCAGGACGGGTCGCTGGTCGCCAGATCCGTCAAGATGGATTCGATGCATGCCTTGGTTCGCCCGTAAGGGTTGGTCGGTTGGATCGCAGCGGCCTCATCGATTGGCACGCGCTGCGGATCACCATAAACTGTTGCAGAGGATGAGAACACAATGCGCCGAATGCCAGCTCGCTCCATCGATTCAAGAAGCACGAGGGTTCCGCCGACGTTGTTGTCCCAATAAGCGACGGGTTTGCTGACCGACTCGCCGACGGCCTTGAGCCCCGCAAAGTGAATCACCGCATCAAATCGGTTCATTTGAAAGAGCGCCACCATCGCGCTGCGGTCGCGCAGATCGGCGTTCACAAACGGAATGGCCTGCCCCGTCAACTCGGTCACACGTTGCAGACTTTGTTCACTGGCATTGGACAAATTGTCGACCACCACCACGCCGAACCCGGCTGTGATTAGTTCAAGAACGGTATGGGAGCCGATGTAACCAGCCCCCCCAGTGACCAGGATCTGTGCGGATTGGCGCTCTTTCATCATGGAAGCAACGATAGCGCATCCGCGATGGCGCGACGCAGCAAAACTTCCGGACGTCATGCGAGCGTCATACAAGGCCGATAATGTGACAAGCTGATTGCAACCACCGGATCCGAGCGTGAACGCAAAAGTCCTGATCATCGAAGATGAACCTGCAATTCGGGAATTGATCGCGGTCAATATCCGCCATGCGGGCTACACCCCGATCCTGGCGGTCGACGCGGCTTCCGCGCGCCGGCAGATCGATGCTGCGCTCCCCGACCTGATCCTGCTCGACTGGATGTTGCCCGATCAGTCCGGGGTCGAATTGGCCAGGCACCTGCGCGCCGAGACCCGGACCCGCGATCTCCCAATCATTCTCCTGACCGCTCGTGCCGAAGAATCTGACAAGTTGCAAGGGTTCGACTCGGGCGCTGATGACTACATGACCAAGCCCTTCTCGCCGCGCGAACTGCTCGCCCGCGTCCGGGCCCTGTTGCGTCGCAGCGCCCCAGAAGCCAGCCAGGACCCAGTGGAGATCGGTGGCCTGCGGCTTGAGCCCGATACGTTTCGGGTCACCGCCGGGGAGCAGCCTCTAAAACTCGGCCCGACTGAATTCCGGTTGCTGCACTACCTCATGCGCTACCCCGACCGCGTGTTGTCCCGTGGCAAACTTCTCGATGGGGTCTGGGGCGACCATGTCTTTATCGAAGAAAGAACTGTCGACGTTCATATTCGGCGTCTTCGCCTTGCGCTCCAGCCCTCGGGTCACGAACGCCTGATCGAGACGGTCCGCGGTGGGGGTTACCGGTTTCTGCCAGCCTAGGAAACCCAGAACTGGCCACGACCCTTTTTCATTGTGCGGCCCTGGCTTTATCGGGGCTCATGGCTGGGCAATTGTTCGGATGGGTCGCCGCGGGCTGGACCCTCGGACTGGGATTTGCCGGCTACGTGGGCTGGCACGGGTGGCACCTGGCCCAACTGCTTCACTGGTTGGCACTGCCTCGACAGCGAACCTTGCCGATTGCATGGGGCCGATGGGGGCGGGCGTTTGATCGGCTGAGCCGTTTCACCCGCGAAGAATTTGAGGCGCGATCCAACATGGCCGCCGAACTCGAACGGGTTCGGGCCGCAGTGCATCGAATGCCCGATTCACTGATTGTTCTGGACCGTTCGAACCAGATCGAGTGGTACAACCGCGCCGCCGAAGGCCTGCTGGCCATTGTCGGGATCCGGCGACCGATTTATCACTTCGTCCGCGACCCCGAATTCAGCACCTGGCTCGAAGAAGGCGCCGCTGCCCCCCTTGAACTAACGCTACCGCAACGTCCAGGGCACCTATTTCTGGTCCGAATGTTTCGGTCCGACGAGACCCACCGACTCTTGATCGCGCACGACATTACGGAACAACGGCGACTCGATGCGATGCGCCGGGATTTTGTGGCCAATATTTCGCACGAAATTCGGACACCCTTGACGGTAATCTCGGGGTTCGTTGAAACGATGCTCGACCTTGATCTGGATGACGACTCTAGGCGTCAGTATCTGGACGCGATCGGCAAGCAAAGCGACACCATGCGGCGCTTGATCGAAGACCTCCTGATTCTCGCCAAACTAGAACATGATCTGCCAGGCGACGTTGAGAACACCCCCATCGACTTGCACGAGTTGCTGACGATTTTGGTGGGCGATGCGCAAGCGCTTTCGGGTGGGCGTCATCAGATCAGTCTCCGCTTGTCGGGGCCTCAATGGCTCAAGGCGGATGCCCTGGATCTGCAAACGGTCGTGCGGAACTTGTTGACCAATGCGGTCCGCTATACCCCTGAGGGTGGCCAAGTGACCGTTGATTGGGAGCGTCAGGGCACCGAGGCACTACTTTGCATTCGCGACACCGGGATCGGCATCGCCGCTGAACACATTCCCCGGTTGACCGAGCGTTTCTATCGGGTAGATCGAGGGCGATCCCGCGACTCAGGAGGGACCGGGCTCGGCCTCGCGATCGTTAAACACGCTTTGCAGCGCTACGGGGCGACCCTGGAGATCACGAGCAAACTCGGCCAAGGCAGTTGCTTTGCAATTCGTTGGCCTAGCGAGCGCCTGACCAACGAACCCAAATAAGGCGACTAACGCGGACCGTCGCCCAACGTCCGACTGTGACGTGTATCCACCCCTTCGACGATATGGATCACGTATTCCGCGAGGTTTTTCGCATGATCACCGATGCGCTCGATCGACTGCACCACGAACATCAAGTCAAGGGCGGCCGCGATTGCACCTGCATCCGTCCCCATTCGCGCCAGCAGATTGGTCTGCAACGAGTCGCGTTCACTATCGACCACAAGGTCAAGGTCTGGAACGGTCGCCGCCAACGAGGCATCGTGTCGGATCATCGAATCTAAGGCCCTCCCAAGCATGCCTCGCGCATTCTCAGCCATTGTTGAGACCCGTTCGAGCGGCAACGAGGCGCGATCGGGGTAGGTCTCAATGCCCTTGCTGCGGAGCGCGATTTTTTTTGCTTCGTCACCGATCCGCTCGAGATCATGAATGGTGTGAATAGCCCCAATCAACTCACGCAGGTCAATGGCTGTCGGCTGACGACGGGCGATCACCTGGTTACATAACAAATCTGCCTGGACCTGCATCTGGTTCACCATGGTCTCCTCGGACAACACCAGAGCAGCCAATCGGAGGTCACCGTAGCGCACGGCGTCGAGGGCACGGGTGAACTGCTTTTCAACGAGCCCACCCATCGCAACAACGATGGAACGGACGCGCTCCATGTCTTCATCAAAGGATTTGGCGGTGTGCTGCAGGGGCATAAAACCTCTCGAAAAGGGACTTGTCGATCGACTCAGCCAAATCGGCCAGTAATGTAGTCTTCGGTGCGCTTCTCGCGAGGTTTGATGAAGACCTGATTAGTCTCACCAAATTCGATCATTTCACCCAGATACATATAAGCAGTGTAATCACTGATCCGAGCCGCCTGTTGCATATTGTGGGTCACGATCGCGATCGTGTAGTCGTGCTTGAGTTCAACCACCAGCTCTTCGATGCGGGCGGTCGAAATCGGGTCGAGTGCTGAGGTCGGTTCATCCAGCAGCAACACTTCAGGTTTGACCGCGACACCGCGGGCGATGCAGAGACGTTGCTGTTGGCCGCCCGAAAGACTCAGCCCGCTCTTGTCCAGCTTGTCCTTTACTTCGTCCCAGAGTGCTGCCCGCCGCAGGGCCCATTCGATCCGGTTATCCATATCCGGGCGGGATAGCGATTCGTACAGACGAACCCCGAACGCAATATTTTCGTAAATGGACATCGGAAATGGCGTCGGCTTCTGGAACACCATCCCGACCTTGGCCCGCAACAAGTTCAGATCCTGATCAGCACCAAGCACATCCACGCCGTTCAAGAGCAACTGTCCCTCCGCGCGCTGCCCGGGGTAGAGGTCATACATCCGGTTCAACACGCGCAGCAGGGTGCTCTTGCCGCATCCCGAGGGGCCGATGAAGGCCGTGCACTTGTGCTTGGCAATATCGAGATTGATGTTCTTGAGGCCCTGAAACTTTCCGTAAAAAAAGTTCAGGTTGCGCACCCGGAGCGCCACATCCGTGATCACGGGCGCGGATGGGGCAGGAGCGACGGGGGTTTCAACCATGATGGATTCCAGTCAGGGGTCAGGCCTGAACCTTGTCGCTAAACGCAACTCGGGCCGCAATATTGATGGCAAGCACGACCAGCGCGATCAGAGCGGCCCCACCCCAGGCCAGCGACTGCCAGTTCTCGTAGGGGCTCATTGCGAAGTTGTAAATCACAACTGGCAGATTGGCCATCGGACCTGACATGTTGAGCGAGAAAAACTGATTGTTCAGAGCCGTAAACAGCAACGGCGCGGTTTCGCCCGTGATTCGGGCCAGTGCCAGCAAGACCCCCGTCACGACACCGCCGCGGACTGCACGCAAAGTCACCACGATCGCGACTTTCCAGCGTGGTGCGCCCAAGGCAAACGCGGCCTCACGCAGGCTGCCTGGCACCAGACGCAACATGTTCTCGGTCGTTCGTACGATCACCGGGACCGCAATCAAAGCCAGCGCGAGGGTGCCAGCCCAACCTGAGAAATGGCGCAGTGTCGCGACCGCGATCGCATACACAAACAACCCCACAACAATCGAAGGCGCCGACAGCATGACGTCGAGAACGAAGCGGGTCGTCGATGCGAATTTGGATCGATCACCGTACTCGGCGAGGTAAATACCCGCGAGGATTCCCACCGGCGTGGAGATCAGCGTTGCCAAACCCACCATCAACAAGCTACCCACGATGGCATTCGCCATCCCGCCCCCTTCTGTGCCCGGCGCCGGTGTGGACTGAGTGAAAAAATTCAGGGTCAATGCCGCGAACCCGTTCGAGAACAAGGTCCACAGAATCCATAGAAGTGCGCTGACGCCGACCACGACGGCAAGAAGCGAGAGCACCAGGGCCAGCTTGTCAGCAATCTTTCGGCGCAAATAGAGGGATGACATCGTCGGTTTCCTTCGTACGCTTGGCGCGCGTCAGCGCTTACTTTGAACCCGCAGCCCGCTCGCCGGCCTGAATCAGCAACTTCGCGGCGGCAAGGACGATAAACGTAATCAAGAAAAGGACGAGGCCAAGGGCGAAAAGGCTTGAAACATGTAGCCCAGGTGCGGCCTCGGCAAATTCGTTGGCCAGCGTCGACGCAATCGAATTGCCGGGGGCAAACAGACTGGTCGCCAGACGATTGGCATTGCCAATCACAAACGTCACCGCCATGGTTTCACCAAGCGCGCGACCGAGGCCCAGCATGATGCCGCCCACCACCCCAACCCGCGTGTAAGGCAACACGATATTGCGAACCACTTCCCAGGTCGTACAACCGAGTCCGTAAGCCGATTCCTTGAGGATAGGTGGCACCGTCTGGAACACATCGCGCATCACCGAAGCGATAAACGGAATGATCATCAGGGCCAAAATGACACTTGCGGTCAGAATGCCGATCCCCATGGGCGGGCCCGAAAAGAGCGGGAGTTGGGTCGCAGCCAGCAGGGGTTGCACGTATTCCTGAAAAATCGGCGCAAAAACAAACAAACCCCAGAAGCCAAAAATAATTGAAGGAACGCCAGCCAACAGCTCGATGGCAGTACCCAGGGGTTGACGCAACCACGTCGGGCAAGTCTCAGTCAGAAAAACCGCGATCCCAAAGCTAATTGGAACCGCGATGGCGAGCGCGATTCCAGACGTCACTACGGTGCCATAAACCGCAATCACGGCACCATACACATCCTCATTGGGCGCCCAACGGGTGCCGACCAAAAAGCCCACACCATAGGCCTCGAGGGTCGGCCAAGCCTTGATCAACAACGAAGCGAGGATTCCCGCCAGGGCCAGCATGACAAGAGCAGCGAAAGAAAAAGTGACCGCCTTGAACAAACGGTCCTGCAATCCGAAGGCGGCGACGCGCCTTGCCTGCTCGGCAAGGGCGCTAGCGTCTTTACCGGCCGAATTTGAATTCGAGTTCGGGTTCACAGTCCTGTTCGCAGTCAACGCCATAGTGTCCATCGCTTTTGTGTCGGCAAACCCGCCGCATCCCCAGCACTTACAAAATTTCGTCGGTGAGGGGTGCGGGGTCTGATGGCTTAATTACTTCGCCAAGACCGGCTTGCCTGCAGCGTCCTTGATCTCGGCGAAGGTCGCTTCGATCTGGCTCACGACTGGGGCTGGGATCGGCACGTAGTCAAGATCAATCGCGAGTTTCTGACCATTCTTGTAGGCCCACTGAAAGAACTTCAACGATTCAGCCGAGCGGTCCGCTTTTTCCGCGGCCTTATGCATCAGGATGAACGACGCTGAGGTCATGGGCCATGCATTGGGCTCGCCCGAATTATTCAGATTGGCACCGAAACCAGGCGCCGACTTCCAGTCTGCTTTCGCTGCTGACGCCGCGAAAGTCAGATCATCAGGCTGCACGAGCTTGCCGGCTTTGTTGACCATTCCCATGTGGATCATCTTGTTTTGCTTGGCGTAGGCGTACTCGACATAGCCAATCGAGCCGGCCACCTTGGTTACGCTGGCAGCAACACCCGCGTTACCACGGCCACCAACACCCGAGGCCCAGGTCACGGTCTTACCCGCGCCGACGTCTTTCTTGAACTCAGGAGAAACACCGGCGAGATAGTCCGTGAACACTGCGGTGGTGCCGGACGAATCCGAACGGTAAACCAGCGTGATTGCGGTATCGGAGAGCGTCACGCCCGCATTCATCGCGGTGATCGCTGGGTCGTTCCATTTCGTGATCTTCCCGCGGAAGATATCGGCCAGTACCTTGCCATCGATCTTGAGTTGACCTGGCTGAATACCGGGCAGGTTAACCACCGCCACGACACCGCCGATCACCGCTGGAAACTGAAGAAGGCCATTCTTGGTCAGATCTTCGCCACTCATCGGATCATCGCTGGCGCCAAAATCGACAGTCTTTGCCTTGATCTGGTTCACACCCCCACCGGAACCCACCGCCTGATAGTTCATCTGAACCCCAGTGGCCGCTTTGTAAGCCTCGGCCCACTTCGAATAGATCGGGGCGGGAAATGTTGCTCCGGCGCCCGTGATCTCGGTGGCCGAAACCATTATGGGCGCAGTCAACGCGGCGATTGAAGCGACTGCGGCCGTCCAGTTTCTAAATTGAATGCGCATTGCTCTTCCTTAAGCTTGATTGAACCAGTTCGGTCGAGCTGTTCCATTCAGCCACCGAAGCTTGCTGAATCCGCTGCCGACCTGGAGAAGAGGCAACACAATGACGATCAATTGTGTCAAGACGATGAAACCCGTCTAGAAACAGCGCTGGTGCCAATGGCGCTGGTGCCGGGAGAGGGAATCGAACCCTCATGGGCTTTCGCCCGCCGCATTTTGAGTGCGGTGCGTATACCGTTTCGCCACCCCGGCCCTGGGAACAACGCCATGCTGCGCTGGACCTCTGAGCCCCGATTATCGGCGGTAATTGCCGTTAAGCCAAACTAGCGCCCTGAAAGTACCCTCTCGTCACCGCAATGCCGCGCCAAAATCCCGTGATTCAGTACCGCACTTCAGACTTCGATTTTGATCTGCCAAATGCACAGATCGCGCAGACGCCATTGGACGATCGCGCGTCCTCACGCCTTCTACAGGTGGGCGCCGACGCAATTCACGATCGTCAATTCCGCGATCTCCCAGACTGTCTGACCCCTGGTGACCTCGTGATCGTCAACGACGCCCGAGTGATTCGGGCGCGACTTCATGGTCAGCGGGAGACCGGCGGCCGGCTTGAACTGTTGGTCGAACGAGTCCTCGATCAACACACCGTCTGGGCACAGCTGCGCGCGAGCAAGAAACCCCGACCAGGAAATTGCATCTGGATCGACGTGCCGTCAACTAGGGCCGCCTCAGCCTCATCGGCGACTCGTTATGGGGCAACCATGCTCGGGCGGGCGGGGGAGTTTTTTGTCATCCAGTTCGATGCCGAGATTCAGCAAGTCCTCAACGACGCCGGCGAACTGCCATTGCCGCCCTACATCACACGGGTTCCGCAAGCACAGGATGATGCACGCTATCAAACTGTTTTCGCCGCGCGCCCGGGTGCAGTTGCGGCGCCGACCGCTGGCCTTCATTTTGACTCTGCGCTCCTGCAGACGCTCGACGAGCGCGGCGTTCGAATGGCAGGGATCACCCTCTACGTGGGCGCTGGCACATTCCAACCCGTTCGCGTCGAAAACCTGGACGAACATGAAATGCACGCCGAGCGCTACGAGATTCCGCAGTCAACTGTCGATGCCATTACACGAACCAAACAGGCTGGAAATCAGGTCATCGCGGTCGGCACCACCGCGCTCAGAGCCCTCGAGTCGTCGGCCCGGACTCACGGATCCGTAACCGCAGGCGCTAACGAAACCCGCCTCTTCCTGAAGCCTGGCGATTCATTTGCCATTGTCGACCGGCTCATCACCAATTTTCATCTGCCGAGATCGACGCTCATGATGCTGGTGTGTGCGTTTGCTGGGTATGCCCCCATCCACCGTGCCTATCAGCATGCCATCGCCCAAGGTTATCGGTTCTTTAGTTACGGGGACGCCATGCTGCTCGACCGCGCTTTGATAGACACCGCTTTGATGGACCAGACTTGATGCTTCACTACGAACTGCTTAAGTCAGACGGCCAGGCCCGCCGTGGCCGCCTCACCTTGAATCACGGCACGGTCGAGACCCCGATTTTCATGCCAGTGGGCACTTATGGAGCGGTGAAGGCGATGAGCCCCCGCGAGCTCGAAGAAGTCGGCGCCAGAATCATTCTTGGCAACACGTTTCATCTCTGGTTGCGTCCGGGCACCGAGGTGATTCAGTCCCTGGGCGGTCTGCATGGATTCAACCGGTGGCCACACCCCATCCTGACTGACTCCGGCGGGTTTCAGGTCTGGAGTCTCGGCAAGCTCCGAAAAATTGAGGAGCAAGGGGTTCACTTTGCCTCCCCCATCAACGGGGATCGCCTCCTGTTGACCCCAGAAGAGTCCATGCGCATCCAGTACGCCTTGAATTCCGATATCGCAATGGTGTTCGATGAATGCACGCCCTACGAAACCGACGGCCAACTCACGACGCCGGCTGAGGCGGCGCAATCGATGCAACTCTCGCTACGATGGGCGCGACGTTCCCGCGAGGCGTTTGAGCGACTCGGTCAAAACCAGCCCCGTAGCAACGGCGCAGACGGCCAGAACGCGTTGTTTGGGATCGTTCAGGGCGGCATGTTCACCGATTTGCGCGACGAGTCATTGGCCGGGCTGACCACAATCGGCTTCGAGGGGTTTGCCATCGGTGGACTTTCGGTCGGAGAACCCAAAGAAGACATGATTCGAATCCTCAATCATGTCGCGCCCCGCCTACCCCAACACAAACCACGTTACCTCATGGGGGTCGGTACGCCCGAGGACCTGGTCCAGGGTGTTGCGGCGGGGATTGACCTGTTCGACTGTGTCCTGCCCACCCGGAACGCCCGCAATGGGTGGTTGTTCACCCGTTTTGGCGACTTGAAGCTGCGCAATGCACGCTGGTTTAGTGACCCCCGCCCCATTGAACCTGGTTGCGGCTGCTATGCCTGCGCGGGCGGATTTTCACGGGCCTATATTCAGCACTTGCAAAAGGTCAACGAAATTCTAGGCGCCCGACTGGCGACCATTCACAACCTGCACTACTACCTGACCCTGATGCAGGAAATGCGGGTGGCCATTGAAACCGGCACGTTTCAGGACTTCGTCAAACAATTTCATGCTGACCGAAGCCGCGGCGTTGACGAGGACGGCGCCAATGGGAGCACCGATTAGAAGCGCGACCGCTATACTTGACGGTTTTCGCGTCGGGAGCTTTGTCCGTGTTTATCTCCTCCGCCTTCGCCCAATCCCCTTTTGGCGCCGGTGGGACTGAAAGCCTCATGAGCTTTCTTCCCATTGTGCTGATGTTTGGTGTGCTCTATTTCCTGATGATCCGCCCGCAAATGAAGCGGCAGAAGGAACACAAACAAATGATCGATTCGCTCGCCAAGGGTGATGAAGTGTTGGCTGCCAGCGGCATGGTCGGCAAGATCAGTAAAATTGGCGAGGCCTACGTCAGTGTCGAAGTCGCCCGGGTGAGCGCCGAGCGTGGCCCGGACCAGGTTTTTGAAGTCCAGATGCAAAAATCGGCCGTCCAGCAGGTGCTGCCAAAGGGCACGATCAAGGCGATTCAGTAACCGCCCTGATTTGACCAACCTGCTGCCCCTCCCGCCAACTCCGGCGCTCCCCAACCTGCTGACCAAACCGTTGACCAAACCGCCGTGAATCGTTTTCCGCTCTGGAAAAATCTCCTGATTGTGTTTGCGCTCATCATGGGGGCGTTGTATACCGCGCCCAATTTTTTTGGCGAAGCGCCAGCCGTTCAGATTTCGGCGGTCGCGGCGCGGGTTGACGCAACTCTGGCGATGCGGGTTGAACGTGCTCTCAAAGAAGCCAATATCGTTCAAGAGGGCCTCCTACAGGATGGCAACTCCATCAAGGTGCGCTTTCGCGATACCGACACACAACTCAAGGCCAAAGACGCGCTCGTGCGGGCCCTGACGCCTGAGGGTCAGGAGCCCAGTTTTGTGGTCGCGCTCAACCTCCTTGCCCGAACACCGTCTTGGTTGACCTCCATTCACGCCCTCCCCATGTATCTGGGGCTCGATCTGCGCGGCGGGGTTCACTTCTTGTTACAAGTGGACACCAAAGCCGCAGTCCTCAAACGGATCGATGCATACGCTTCGGAGATCCGAGCTAACCTGCGCGAGCGCGGCATTCGTCACGGCGGCATCTTGCGCACAGGCGAGACGATTGAGCTGCGTTTTCGGGCCGATTCGGGCGCCAACGCCAATGCCGAGGTCGTCCGCACCACCGCGCGCAACCGGATCAGCGAGGACATCCCGGGACTGCAGATCGCCGAGGCGGGGCCCGATGGAACGAATACGGACCTGCGGCTGCTGATTTCGCTCAAGCCCGAAACCCGCACCCAGGTTCTCGAGAACGCGCTCAAACAGAACATCGTGACGCTGAACAAACGGGTCAATGAACTTGGCACCTCCGAGCCCGTCATCCAGCAGCAGGGCGCCGACCGGGTGGTGGTGCAGTTGCCGGGCGTGCAGGACACGGCCCGGGCCAAAGACATCCTTGGTCGCACGGCAACCCTTGAGGCCCGTTTGGTCGACGTATCTCCTGAAGCCCAGGCCGCGCTTACCGGTGGCTCACCGGTTCCGTTCGGCTCCGAATTGTTTCCGATCGGCCGCGGTGCGCCCGTGATCCTCAAGAAGCAAACCATCTTTACCGGCGAACAACTGGCGGGCGCTCAGGCCACGTTCGATCAGAACCAGCGCCCCGCAGTCGCGATTGACCTGGAAGCCTCAGCCGGCCGCGTGTTGCGAGAGGTCTCGCGCGAAAACATCCGCAAACCAATGGCCGTAGTGCTTTTCGAGCGCGGTCGCGGTGAGGTTTTGACCGTTGCAACCATTCAGGATGAACTTGGATCGCGCTTCCAGATCACCGGAATGCCCAGCCCGCAGGCGTCCACCGACCTTGCGCTGCTGCTGCGTGCGGGGGCACTGGCCGCACCGATGGAAATCGTCGAAGAGCGAACCATCGGTCCCAGCCTTGGCGTCGAGAACATCACCAAGGGATTCCACTCCACCCTCTATGGCTTCGCGGCCATCGCGCTCTTCATGATGGTGTACTACGCGCTTTTTGGCGTGTTTTCCACGCTTGCACTCGCGACCAACCTGTTGCTTCTGATCGCGCTTCTTTCGCTGCTGCAGGCCACGCTCACGCTGCCCGGTATTGCAGCCATCGCCTTAACACTCGGCATGGCGATCGATGCCAACGTGCTAATCAACGAGCGTGTGCGGGAAGAACTTCGCAATGGCGCCAGCCCTCAAATTGCGATCGTGACAGGTTATGAACGCGCGTGGGCCACGATTCTTGATTCCAACGTCACAACCCTGATCGCAGGGCTGGCGCTACTGGTGTTCGGCTCCGGCCCCGTGCGCGGCTTCGCAGTCGTTCATTGCCTCGGAATTTTGACCTCGATCTTTTCAGCCGTCCTTGTTTCGAGAGGCTTTGTAAACCTCTGGTACGGTCGTCAGCGCAAAGTAGCCGCCCTCTCGATCGGGCAGGTCTGGAAACCCAACACTTGAGCCGCATTCAGAACCGCGTTTAGAACCGCGTCTATAAGTCAGTATGGAATTTTTCCGAATTCGTCGTGATATCCCGTTCATGCGCCACGCGCTGGTGCTGAACATCATCTCGCTGATGACATTTTTAGCAGCGGTTGGGTTTCTAGCGACCCGCGGCCTGCACTGGTCGATCGAATTCACCGGTGGAACAGTCCTTGAGGTCGCCTACCCACAGGCAGCCGAGATCGAGCGAGTCCGTGCGACGGTCGCCAAGCTCGGGTACGAAGATCCCCAGGTTCAAAATTTTGGGACGTCCCGCGATGTGATGATCCGGCTACCGGTCAAACCGGGTTTGGGCAGCACAGAACAAAGCCAGCAGGTGTTTGCCGCCCTTAAGGCGGACTCAAGCACTCCCGGTGCCGGTCAGGCTGAACTGCGCCGGGTTGAGTTTGTAGGCCCGCAAATTGGCGAAGAACTCGCCATCGACGGGGCTTTGGCCTTGCTGTTCGTCATCATCGGAATCGTGATTTATCTGGCGATTCGTTTCGAATGGAAATTTGCAGTCGCCGCCATCGTCGCCAACCTCCACGATGTGGTGATCATCCTTGGTTTCTTTGCGGCATTTGGGTGGGAATTTTCACTCACCGTTTTGGCGGCGGTGCTGGCTGTCCTCGGTTATTCGGTCAACGAATCCGTCGTGATCTTTGACCGGATTCGGGAGACCTTCCGGCGCAAACGCGGCATGAGCACGCGCGAGGTGATTGATCACGCGATTACGAGCACGATTTCACGGACCATCATTACCCATGGATGCACCGAAATGATGGTGGTCTCCATGCTGATTTTCGGCGGGCCAACGCTCTTTCACTTTGCGCTGGCCCTGACGATTGGCATCCTCTTCGGGATCTACTCGTCCGTCTTCGTCGCTGCAGCGGTCGCTATGTGGCTAGGCCTCAAACGCGAAGACCTCATCAAGCCCATCAAAAAACGCGACGACGGGCAACCCGAGTTGCCCTGATCATTAATCCTTGAGCGCCTCGATCTGCAACATCAGGTCCACTCGCGCGCTGGTAAACGCGACGCTTGAGGTCATCCCAAACTGACTGCGATCAATCGTCGTAGCTGCGTCCGCGCCGCAGACTTCGCGCTTGAGCAATGGATGCGCGCGACACTTAAAGCTCAAGATCTTGAGGTTCACGGGTCGGGTCTGACCTAATAAAGTCAGTTCACCTTCGACCTCGGTCGGCGTGTCCCCTTCGAATTTTCCGAGTCGCCCCCGATACGTGACCTTGGGAAACTGCTCGGAGTCAAAGAAATCTTTGCTCCGCAAGTGATCCTCAAACTTCTTGTTTCCCGCGTTGACCGACGCGGCGTCAATCGTGATTTCAACCGTTCCAGTGCGGCCAATCTGATCCAGATTGATCTTTCCGGACGTCTTGTCGAAACGCCCACGAATGATCGAAATCCCGAGATGGGGGATTGCCCAGGTTGCAGCCGTATGGGTGGGCTCAACCGCATAGGTCGCCATCTCGGCCTGACCCGTGATTGGGAGAAGAGCCGCACTGGCAACCGTACCTAAGAAAAGTGCTCGACGAAACATAGAAAACTCCACTGGAAAAATCTGAACGAGAGTTGAAACGAAGACTCGCGCCGCCATTCGCCTCAGAGTCTACTTGGCGACCGCTGGAGCGGATGGAGACGAAGCAGACGGCGCAGCAGCGCTCGCTGGCACGACCAGACGAAAACGCACGATCACCTCATCGGCGACCACACTCGGATCGCGCCATTCGCCCTCGCCGATACCGAACGCAAGCCGCCGAATCGGCACCGTCCCCTCAAACACGTGAGAACCACCCTCTGAGCGGCGGGCCACATTGGCCACCAGATCAAGCACCCGACCCTTCATCGACAGCTTGCCACGGGCCTCGAACCGATCTCCGCCAAGCGCCCGAGCGCCCGCGAGCGTGAAGGTGGCCCGAGGAAATCGCGTCGTATCAAACCAGTCCTTGCGCCGCGTCTCAACCGCATAATCCTCGGTGCCTGGGCCCAGATCAAAACTGGCGAGGTCAATGTCCAAAGCGGCGCGGGCATCCTGGGGGCGCGCGACATCAAACACCACATCACCCGAAATTCGCTTGAAACTGCCCTCCACCGGCACATTCATTTGCCGAAACGTTGCGGTCAGACTCGAACGACTGGCGTCGATGGAGGCAGCGGCAGCGGGTAGAGTGAGACAAACCAGCGTAACGCCGGTTACGTTCGCGATACGAGTCTTCCAATCAGTCACGAGACATCCTTCGGATAAAGGTCAATCAACGAAATCAGAGGGGTCAGAGGGTTTTCGAGGCTTCAGCCCCGGCACCATTCGCACGAGAATCCGATCCCGATCGATGAAATGATGCTTTAGTGCAGCCAACAGATGCAAAACGACCAGCGCCGCCAAAACAGACGTTAACGCGTCATGCACCGAGCGAAACAGGTCCTTTAACTGCGCATCTTTGGGGACAAGATCAGGAATGGGCCAGATCCCAAACCAGACGGTCGTGAAACCGGCGGCCGAGCTGTAAAGCCAACCGCTCAACGGCACCAGCGCGAGCAGAAGGTATAGGAGGAGGTGAGTACCCCGGGCAAGCCGGTTGACCGGGTGGCTCGGCATCTCGGTGCGCGGGTTAAACCGCACCGCAATCCGCACACCGACTCGAACAATGAGCAACGCAAAGACGAGAATACCGGTCCACTTGTGCCACGAATACACTTTTAACTTCAGTGGCGAAAACGACAAATCGGTCATCCAATCGCCGACAAACCAGGCCCCGGCGACCAGTACCGCCATAACCCAGTGCAGCAGTATCGTGGCGACCCCATGGCGATCGCTTTGCACGGCGACTAGATCCGCCGCGCCAGTTCCGCGGCCATACCCGTATAAGTCCCCGGCGTCAGCCTCTGCAACCGCTCTTTGGCAGCTGCGGGGATCTCAAGGTTTTGGACAAATTCACGCAGACTCTGACCGTCGATTGCCCGACCCCGTGTGAGTTCCTTCAATTGTTCATACGGGTTCTCTAAGCCATAACGACGCATGACGGTCTGAATGGGCTCGGCCAGGACTTCCCAACAACCATCGAGATCGCGCGCCAGCGCATGTGGTTCAAGCTCCAGCTTGTCGAGGCCCCGTAGCAGATTCTCCCAACCCAACAGCGAATGCCCTAGTGCCACTCCGATGTTTCGAAGCACGGTTGAGTCCGTCAGGTCGCGCTGCCAGCGGGACACGGGGAGCTTCTCGGCAAAATGCCTTAGCAGGCTGTTCGCGATCCCGAGGTTGCCCTCTGAGTTTTCGAAATCGATCGGATTGACCTTGTGCGGCATCGTTGACGATCCCACCTCGCCCGCCCGGAGCCGCTGCCGAAAGTAACCCAGCGATATATAGCCCCACAAGTCGCGATCGAGGTCGATCAGAATCGTATTGAGACGGGCCATGGCGTCAAAAAGTTCAGCCAGATCATCATGGGGTTCGATCTGGATCGTGTACGGATTAAAAACGAGTTGAAGCCGTTCTTCGACTACCTGGCGGGCGAAGGCCTCCCAATCCAAGTCTGGAAACGCCACCAAATGGGCGTTGTAATTGCCCACTGCACCGTTCATCTTGGCCCGCAACTCCACACCAGCCACCCGCTCGCGGGCGCGATCAAGACGGGCCACGACATTGGCCAATTCTTTGCCCATGGTGGTGGGCGTCGCCGGTTGACCGTGCGTCCGGGAGAGCATCGCCTGATCCGCAAACCCATGCGCCATCACGCGCAAACGCTCCCGAATGCGATCAATCGCCGGCAGCAGGACGCCCGCGCGGGCGCCACTCACCATCCGCGCGTAAGCCGTGTTGTTAATGTCTTCAGACGTACAGGCGAAGTGAATAAACTCCGCCGCTGCCGTCAAAGCCGCGTCATCCCGCACCTGCTCTTTAAGGAAATACTCGACCGCCTTGACATCGTGGTTGGTGGTCGCTTCGATGGCCTTGATCCGAGCGGCCTGAACCGTCCCAAATTCGGCTGCCACGGCCCGAAGTCGCTTACGGGCAGCCTCGTCAAGACGAGGGAAATCCGCTGCTGGCACATCGGCGAGCGCAATCAACCACTCGATTTCGACGTAAACCCGCTCCCGCATCAGTGCACTCTCGGAGAGCCAGTGGGCGAGCGGTTCGACCTTGGCCGCATAGCGCCCATCCAGGGGCGAAAGCGCATTGAGTTCTGCCGCTCGCGCGACGTCGGGATTGGGGTGCATGGCAGTGAGAATCCGGGAAGTTGCCCAGATTCATCCTAGCACCCGGGCGCAGGGGGCAAACGCGATGGGATACACTCCGAGTGAATTGCGTCGATGCAAGCCCCGCGCGGGCCAAAAATCTCAATTCGTCTCAATTCGCCTTCGACCCGCCACCCATCGCTAACTCGTCTTATGATTCTGATCGGTTCGCTGACCAGTCCTTATGTCCGGAAAGTCCGCATCGTTGCGGCAGAAAAGCACTTTGAGCTGAAATTGGAGCTCGAGGATGTGTGGAAACCCGGCTCCCGAATCGTGCAGCTGAATCCACTCGGAAAAGTCCCCACCCTTGTGATGGAAGACGGCGGGACTATTTTTGACTCGCGAGTCATCGTCGAATATCTGGACCAGTTGACCCCCGTCCATCGCCTGATTCCTGAGAAGGGACGCGAGCGGATTGAAGTGCGTTGCTGGGAAGCGTTGGCGGACGGTCTGATGGATGCCGCGATCCTCGCGCGTCTAGAGGCCACCCAGCGCCCCGAGGCGCAGCGAAGTGCCGACTGGATCGAACGCCAGATGATCAAAGTCCGGGCCGCTGTTCAAGCGATCGCCCGCGGCTTAGGCACCAACGATTGGTGCTGCGAAGGTAAATATTCGCTGGCCGATGTGGCAACCGGTTGCGCCCTCAGCTACCTTGATTTTCGCTTTCCCGAGATTGACTGGCGCACCGACAATCCGGCCCTGAGCCGTTACGCTGAAAAGCTTTTTCGCCGTCAGTCCTTCGTCGACACACTACCACCCAGCGCCTGAGGGCGAGATTGTCCCGCTCCAGACACCTGGACCTGGGATGCGGGAAGTTCCCGCGCAATCCCTACCTGCGGGATTCGGTCTACGGGGTCGATAGCAGGGCATTGCATTCCGACACCCCGAATGTGCATCTGATGCAGGCCGACCTCGTTACTCAGCCACTCCCCTTTGAAGACGATTTTTTTGACTCGGTGTCGGCCTACGACTTTCTGGAGCACATCCCTCGAGTCATCGTCGACCACGAGGGACGGAGTTTGTTTCCGTTCATCCGTCTCATGAACGAAATCTGGCGCGTGATGCGCCACGACGGCGCGTTTTTCGCGCTCACGCCCTGCTACCCCGCGCCGGAGGCTTTTCAGGATCCCACCCACGTCAACATCATCACCGACCGGACCCACGAGTACTTCTCGGGCCCATCCCCAGTCGGTCGCATGTATGGATTTGAGGGCAACTTCAACGTGCGCAGCGTAGAGCGGGTCTACGGGGAATGGGGAAAAAACCCGGCCGGGGTCGACAAAAACGATCGAATGAAGCGATTACGCCGAGCCATCCGCGGCAAACTCACCCACGTCGCATGGGAGTTTGTCGCCAACAAAAAGAGCCCGGGTCTGGGCGAATCAAGGCCGCGTTAACCGGCGGGACCGAGACAAGGTGGCCTCAAAGGCAGGATCTGCGGCGAGGCGATAACGTAACCACGTGGCATACGCGTTGGTGGTGGCAATCGCCCAACCTGCAAAACCGTCCAGACAGCCAAGACGCAACACGTAGCCGCGCACAAAGCCTCCGCCGGCATGCCAAAGCGCGGACCACCGGCCGCCACGACCGCGCTGGCGCAGTCGCTCCGCACCGAGACGAGCATAGCGCAATGCTTTTTCGGTGCCATCTGCGGGCGTATCAACGGTGTCATGCCAGAGCCAACCCGCCAACTGCCCTTGCATGCCATCGCAGACGACCCGCTCATGGACGATGTCGTCGCTAAAACGCGCTGAGCCACGACGAAACAAACGCAGAACCCGATCGCGTCGCCAGTCACCGAACCGGACCGGACGGCCGCACCAACGAGACCGACGCTCGATCCACCATGCCTCGGGCGCTTTCGCATCCGCAGTCGCACTCGCACTCGCACTCCCATCCGTGCGGCTAATCGCTTCGCGAATTGCGCCAGCCAGCGCCTCGGTCACCAGTTCATCGGCGTCGATCGACAGGACCCAGTCGCCGCGAGCCAAATCGAGTGCCCGATTTTTTTGCCGTCCAAAACCGGGCCAGTCGTTGGTCTGCTCCACACGGGCACCGGCGGCTCGCGCCACGTCAGGCGTTCCGTCAGTACTACCAGAATCAAGAACTACAATCTCGTCCGCAAAGGCCAGCGCGGCAATCGCACGGCCAATTCGGTGAACCTCGTCGCGGGTGATGATAATGACCGAA
>RFPW01000190.1 GCA_009925965.1 Betaproteobacteria bacterium | reverse complement strand
GAGCTTGTCGCGGGTTCGGGCCAGCAGTTCACGCTGCAATTCGAACTCTTCGCGGGTGACCAGTTCAAGACGTTGAAAGCCTTGCGCTAGCAGGGCCTTCAGGTTGCGTTCCAGATCGGAAGCGGGCCCAGATCGTAAGAGCCCGAGCACCCGATGCTGCAAATCGTCGAAAAACGCCTGTCGGTCCATGATGAATCGAGTCTAGCACGTGGCGCAGCCGCCAGATGGGGCGTGATGCCGGTGCGACCGATGCGCGACGGATGCGCGCAATTAGGCAGGGTGAGCGGGTCGTGTGCGGCTGGTCACGGTGGGCGGAATGGTCCCGAATACAGTTGCACAGGATGAGTGCCCAACGCACCATATGTGGGCTTTTTTGAGAGACGAGCCGACCGTGGCGAGGTTTTCCAAGCGTTTTTTGGAATTGACGAGGGCTCATGCACCAAGTTGACTCCTGAATTGAATTGGCATAGCTCGTGCAAAGGCTTCGTTTGTCGCAAAGCCGGCGTCGGCCACACGCGGTGCCGAGTTTTTGATCCGTTTGTACTTACAGGAGATTTCCTCATGAAAAAGACCATGATTTATGTCAGTTTGGCTGCTGCACTCGGTGCGGTGTCCATGACTTCGGTCGCGCAAACGGCGGCCTCGGCCCCAGCCGCGGCACCCACCCCCGATTGGACCGTCACGGGCAATGCCACCCTGATCTCCGACTATCGATTCCGTGGCTTTACCCAAACCAACTTTGGCCCGGCTTTTCAGGGCGGTTTTGATGTGGCGCACTCGTCTGGTTTCTATCTCGGAAACTGGAACTCCAACGTGGCTCAAGCCCTCTACAACGGCGCGAGCCTGGAGACCGACCTCTACGGGGGTTTCAAGGGCGAACTCATGAAGGACTTGGGCTTCGATGTTGGCGTTCTGCACTACATGTACGCCAAGAGCGGGAAGGACTACACCTCTCCTCTCGCAAGCGCACAGGGCAAAAAAGTCGACAACACCGAAATTTACGGAGGCCTGACCTACGGCCCCTTCTCGGGCAAGTTGTTTTATGCCACCGGCGACTACTTCAAGACCGCCGCTCTCTTTAATGCCCCGAAAAAGACCGATGGCACAACCTACCTGGATCTGAGCTACTCGCAAGAATTCAGCGGGATTACCCTCGGCGCGCATTATGGTTTGCTGAGCCTAAAAAATAACGCCCAAAGCGCGCTCACTCTGGCGACCGATGCCGGTGGCGCTGCGTTGCCCAAGACCGTCGGGGATTTCAAGCTGAGTGCCGGCATGGACGTGGGCGGTGGCTACATCGGCACCGTTGCGGTGTATGGCACCACCGAGAAAGGGTACTTCGCGACGGACTTAGCGGCTGCCAAGTCAGCCGGCAAGACCTCGCTAGTGCTTTCGCTCGGTAAAACCTTCTAAGTCGCTACCCCCTGAAGCCTCGCGGTCCGTGTGAACGGGCCGCCCTCGCCTGGAGAACCTTCATGAAACTGATCACCGCGATCATTAAGCCGTTCAAGTTGGACGAAGTTCGAGAGGCCCTGTCGACCATCGGGGTTCAGGGCATCACCGTCACCGAAGTCAAAGGGTTTGGTCGCCAAAAGGGTCATACCGAGCTCTACCGGGGTGCCGAGTACGTGGTGGACTTTTTACCCAAGGTCAAGCTCGAGGCCGCAGTCTCTGAGGATCTGGTCGAGCGTGTCATCGAGGCCATCGAGGCCTCCGCTCGGACCGGGAAGATCGGCGACGGCAAGATTTTTGTCTTCGATCTGGAACAGGTCGTTCGAATTCGAACCGGTGAAACCGGTCAAGACGCGCTTTGATCCTTCATTCCCCTCATTCCTTGACCAAAAAACTAGAGGATTCCGACTCATGAAACGCACCTTCTCGACGCTGCTGCTGGCTGCGGTCCTGGGCCTGGGGGCACTCTTGCCCGCGGTGGCGCAGGACAAGGCGCCCGCGACTGCATCTACAACTGCAACTACGCCTGCGGCTGCGGCAGTCCCTGCTGACGATGCCAAACCGGCGGAAGCCGCCGTGGCCAAGGCTGAAGCAGCCCCTGAGGCTCCCGCAGCCGATACAGCCGCGCCCCCCCCGGTTCCCAACAAAGGCGATACCGCCTGGATGATCGTCGCGACGGTCCTGGTGATTCTCATGACCATCCCCGGGCTGGCCCTGTTTTATGGGGGGTTAGTGCGAGCCAAAAACATGTTGTCGATCCTGATGCAGACCATGATGATTTTTTCGGTCGTCACGGTCCTCTGGGTCATCTATGGATACCCGCTCGCCTTTGGGGGCGACGGGATGTTCTACGGCACCCTCGACAAATTGTTCTTGAAGGGCATTACTCCCGATTCGGTGGCGGCGACGTTTAGTAAGGGTGTCTACATTCCGGAACTGATTTTCGTTGCCTTTCAGTGCACCTTTGCCGCCATTACCCCGATCCTGATCGTTGGTGCCTTTGCCGAGCGCATTAAGTTCTCCGCCGCGCTTCTGTTTTGCGTCCTTTGGTTCACGTTCTCTTACCTTCCGATTGCGCACATGGTCTGGTATTGGGCGGGTCCGGACGCAATCACCGATGCCGCAACGCTCGAGGCGGTGACCGCGAATGCAGGCTATCTGTGGGCCAAGGGCGCACTCGATTTTGCGGGTGGCACGGTGGTGCACATCAACGCCGGCGTCGCCGGTCTGGTGGGTGCGTTCATGATCGGTAAGCGCCTGGGTTACGGTCGCGAGGCCATGGCCCCGCATTCGCTGGCATTCACCATGATCGGGGCATCGCTCTTGTGGGTGGGCTGGTTTGGGTTCAATGTCGGTTCGAACCTTGAGGCCAATGGGGTTGCCGCCCTGGCCTTTGTCAACACCTTCGTGGCCACGGCAGCCGCTACGGTGGCCTGGTCCTTCGCAGAATGGATGAGTAAGGGCAAACCGTCGATGCTCGGGGCAGCCTCGGGTGCGGTGGCGGGCTTGGTTGCGATTACCCCAGCCTGTGGCTTTGTTGGGCCGATGGGTGCGATTGTGATCGGTTTGCTTGCCGGTGTCGTCTGCCTGTGGGGCGTCAGTGGCCTGAAGCGCCTGTTGGGTGCGGACGATTCGCTTGACGTGTTTGGTGTGCATGGCCTTGGCGGCATTCTGGGGGCCTTACTCACCGGGGTGTTCGCGTCGCCATCGCTGGGCGGTACCGGAGTCTTCAATTACGTCACCAACGCGGTGTCGCCCGACTACTCCATCCTGGACCAGGTCTGGATTCAGGCGCAGGCCGTTGGCACGACGATCGTCTGGTCCGGGGTGGTGTCGGTCATCGCCTATAAGCTGGTCGATGTGGTGGTGGGCCTGCGGGTATCCGAAGATGAAGAGCGCGAAGGCCTCGATATTTCTTCGCACGGTGAGTCCGCTTATCACTCTTGAGTTCCTGGGCAAGACCACTCTGCGAGTGGTCTAAGCAAGGCGGGTTGTTCTTCGCGATTTGTTTGTAGTCTGTTGGTGGTTTGTTTGTAGTTTGTTCGTGGTTAGTCTCCTGCGCGCGTTGACGGATGCGCTTTAGCGGCGGACCCTCTTCGGAGGCTCCGCCGCTTTTTTGTCGATTGCGTGTAGAACCCCTGGGTTGGACGATCTGCTAGTCTCGCGACCGTTGCCCTTTGTCGCCGAATCCGAACGCCATGCAAACCGAACGTACGCTGACCCTCACCATGACCTGCCCTGATGGCGTCGGGATCGTGGCGGCCGTGAGTCAGTTTTTGGCCGACCGCGGGGGCTGGATCGTCGAGGCTAACCATCATTCCGATCGGACCACCGGTCGGTTTTTTATGCGCAACGTCATTCTGGGTTCGTCAATCGATCCCGACACGCTTGCGCAAGCCTTGGAGCATGAATTCGCGCCGATTGCGCAGCGTTTTGGGATGACCTGGCGACTGGCGGATTCTGCGCGCCGCAAACGAATGGTGGTCCTGGTGAGTCGAATTGACCATTGTCTGGTCGATTTGCTGTACCGCTGGAACTCAGGGGAGCTTGATTGCGATATCCCCTGCGTGATCTCGAACCATGAGGACTTGCGCCGAACTGTCGAGTGGCACGGGTTGACCTTCCATCACGTGCCGGTCGAGTCCGCCCACAAAGCGGATGCGTTCGGTCGCATCGAGGCCCTGGTTGAGGAGGTCTCGGCCGATCTCATCGTGCTGGCGCGGTTCATGCAGATCCTTCCACCGGCGCTGTGCCGGCGTTATCCGGGTCGGATTCTGAATATCCACCATAGCTTTCTGCCCAGTTTTGCCGGAGCGAAGCCCTATCACCAGGCCTTTGATCGGGGTGTCAAGCTGATCGGGGCGACCAGCCATTATGTGACCGAGGCCTTGGACGAGGGGCCGATCATTGAACAGGATGTGGTCCGGATCGACCATGACGATGCCCCCGAAGATCT
>RFPW01000189.1 GCA_009925965.1 Betaproteobacteria bacterium | reverse complement strand
TTCCAAGGGAAACATTTACACAACCGAGACCTACGAAGGAAAACGACTGCAAAAGTTCGTTTTCAAGGGCATCGGCAATATTCCAGTTGGCGATCAGGGAACGGTCTGGCCACGCGCACGGTGACTGAATATCCCGATTGACTAAACTGCCTGCATCTTGCAGACCGCCTTAAACACGTCATTGCCCACCGTGCGGGGTAAGACGGCGCTCCAAGGCGCTGCGCATTCGGTACTCTCCGCCTGCCCCCCGACTTTTTGTTCACAGTCGGGCGATGCTTCTGCCGGCAAAACTTTGCCTGAGCCCATTTGTTCCGCAAAGAATTGCTCGTCCAGAGTTCGGGCAAGAGCGCGGTCACATTGATATTCACGTGTGGTGACGTAGGATCGTCGAGGGTCCTCCGACGCCCCGAGGTGGTCGAACAGTAACCGAACCCGAACGACCGAGGCCTCGCGTCTGAACCGATCCAAATCCGCGTAGATCACCACCGACCGGTCGTGATTGGTCGAAATCGGAATCCAGTTTGTTGTCGGGTCGTTCGCGACAGCGCTCGAGAAAAATCCACTGGCGGTTATTAAGCCAGTGAGAACGACATCGCGAGCGACCCGCCCTCCACCATAACGCTTCATTAAGGTTTTAGCTGCCCTCTGATTTCGCCGCCCTTGAATGCCGCACTATGAACGTTGACATAGAGGTTACCGTCCTTAAAGCTTTGAAACTGGGCGTCGTTCAGCTTCGCCCCCGCCGGAATGGTCCAGACGCCCTCTGCCGTTTTGTTCATTGGAACGACAACGGGGCCATTTTGCCCAGCGGCAGCCAGATGAATATGCGCCATCGTTCCGTCGACACCCGCTGTGGTTACGCTACCAGACACCGACTGATCGGGTCCGATTGTGATGGATCCTGTGCCGCTGGCTGACGTGGCAACGGGCGGAACCTCTTGCGCACCGCTCAGGGAGAGTTGAACGGTTTGAGCGCTCACCGAAGCGGCAGCGGATAACGCGATCGCGACGAGTGTCGATGCAACATGTGCTCTAAATTGAAGTGTGCCGATTGTCATAACAAGTTTCCGTTTGATGATCTGGATTGAAATTGATGGGTCACCGATGATGGTACCGCCGATTGACCTCTATTTCATGGCCTTACACCCGGGGTCTCCAACGTCATGCCGCGAGCGCGTTCCATCAAGTAGAGCTCGAGTTGTTGCAACTCAGTACTGCCGTAAGGAAAGGGTTCAGCCCGCACCCCGGTCATGCAGTTACGAAGGCGTCGCTGGAGTGAGCCCACGGTATTCCACTCCAGACGGTAGATGGGATAGCCAGTGGGATGGGCTTGTGGGATCACACTACCACCCAGACGTGCCCCCGCACGTTCGTCATGACAATGTACACAGGCCAGATTCAGCTGTCCGATTCGTCGTTCGAATAGCGTTCGACCCGCCAGGAGATTCGACTCACGACCGGTATCGATTGGCGCGCTCGAAACCACCGGAGCAATCGGAAGGCCGCGCGACTGCGCTCCGATAAACACCGCCATCGACAGCAGGGCTTTGCTCTCGAAGGCAAACGGCGCTTGCCCCTGACGTGAGGATCGGCAACGGTTGATCTGCGCCTCGAGATTGAGAAGAGCGCCAGAAACGATCTTCGGAAACTGAACTGCCACCCCTTTCATGGCATCGGCTGCGTTGCCATGGCAGCTGGCGCACGACCGATTTGACGCACCAACGGGTGTTTGCCAGAGCACTTCGCCGTCGAGACGCCAGAAGGTCGCCGGATTCAGGGCGTCGTCTTCCTGCATGGATCGTGTCTCAGGCGAAAGATCCAGTGTGGAAGATCGGCGCACTGGCGTTTCTGCAGCGAGGACCTGATCGTGAACTGCCAAGAGGACCGCGTTGACGACCAACCCAAACACAAGGCTCAAGAACCGCCGCAATGCCCTGCCCTCAGGTCACATCAATACGGGCGCTGGTCTGGGCATCGAGCCCTTGGTCGTCTGTCCAGATTGCGGTGACCACGCCGCTTTCAGTCGCGATCGTCGTGAACTGTAGTAAGGGATTGGCGGCGACGCCGGTTTGAAGATCGGCTCTGAACACTTCAAACCCGTTGTATTGAAACCGCACCTGCCGCAGAAGGTCTCTGGGCACGATCTGGCCGTTTTGGTCATGCCGAAACCCATTTTCCATGGCGTGCTGGGCGAGTGCCTTGATCTCGATGAGCTCACCACGACGAGCCGTGCGCGGGACGGTGAGCAGCAAGCGCAAGGGCAAGCTCATCGCTCCTCCGTACAGGCAGATAAGGTGACCAGCGTCTCGGCAGAAGTCTGCCAGAAGGATCCGTCGCTCATGACCGCGATCGCCCAAATGCGCTGACTCTGGGCGAGGCGCACGCGACTCGTCAGGACAGCGCGGCCACTGCGCGGCGTAAAGTACGCAGTCAAAATGCCCGGTAGCGGATTACCCTCGGCAAACAAATGGACCGAGCGAACATGATCCTGCGCGGTCATCGGGCTCTGAACATTGACACTCAACACCACAGAGTGCCCATTCTCAACCAGCGGGGGAAGTTCCATCGAGATACGGCCAGAGCGCACGCGAGCATCCCTCACAAGCTCTCGGATTGCGGCATCAGCCTGTTCGACCTCTGCGAATGCATCCGACCATGGGGCAAGTCCAAACGCGGCCAGCACACCCAGGCAATCACGACGAGAGATAGCGGGCACAGAAAATTGGATAGGCGCAGGGCTAGGCGCAGATATGGGGGTCGTCATCTAGAACGCCTCGGTGGGCTTTGCTTGGGTTTTCAAACTCTGAAGGTAAGTAATGACATCTTCAATCTGCTGAGCGTTCAAAAGAGTCTGGCCCGCAAAAGAACCTGCCACACGAGCCAGCCCGTCAGTCCGAAAGTAGGGCGGCATGATCGTTTCCGGATTCAATCGACGGGCGTCAGCGATGCGCGCGCGCAGCATACTCACCGAAAGGCGTTGCGCGATCCCGGTTAATTCAGGCGCAAGGTTGCCCTGAAAACGCACCTCAGGAAACGGCCCGGAATGGCAGAGCAGGCAAAGCCCGGATTGACGGCTGGCCACAATCGCCCTGCCCCGAACCGCGTCGCCTGGCTGAGTAGTCAGCGGCACGGTCCAATCGACGCCACTCTCGACGCCCTGATGAACGGCAGCCGGATCCGCTTGCACCAATAGAGGCCAGGTCAGCGCCGCCCAGCAGAGTGCGGCGACGGAGCCAAGCTTCAATCAGACCTCAAACAAGCGTGATTCCGTGCTTTTTCAAGGGTACTGTCCGGTAACGTTTGCCAGTGGCACGATAAAGGGCATTCAGCACGGCTGGAGCCGCGACACAAATCGTCGGCTCGCCGATACCGCCCCACTCAGGACCACCGCCCTGAATAATGATCGTTTCAACTTTTGGCATCTGAGCCAAACGAATCGAGTTGTACGTATCAAAGTTCTTCTGTTCGATACGACCTCCCTTGACCGTACATTCCTGCTCGAAGAGGCCCGACAAACCGTAAACAAAGGATCCCGAAACCTGGCGCTCGATCTGGGCTGGGTTGACGGCATACCCCGGATCAGTCGCCGCAACCATCCGGTGAATCTTCACCTTGTTGCCATCCTTTACCGACAACTCACAGGCGGCGGCCACGAAACTGCCGAAAGCCTTCATCTGCGCGACCCCACGGAAAACGCCAGCCGGGGCGGGCTTGGTCCATCCAATCGCCTCAGCGGCGGCATTGAGTACCGCGAGATTACGGGGGTGATTGCCGAGAAACTGGCGGCGGAATTCGACCGCATCGGTCCCAGCAGCCTCGGCCAATTCGTCCATGAAGCATTCGAAGAAGATTGCGTTCTGATTGACGTTCACACCGCGCCAAAAGCCGGGAGGAATCGGCTGATTCCGCATGGCGTGATCGACCATCAGATTCGGAATCGTATAACCAAATGCGTGCTCGCCCGCGTCGGCAACGCCCTGAAACACCACCGGGTCGCGACCCTTTTGCTGCTCAACGACAGCCGGGCGGACCACTGCAAGAATCGACTGCCCCGACAGGCGCATGTGGATACCCGTTAGCTTTTTGCTCGCATCGAAGGTACCCGTCATCTTGCAGGCCATCACGGGGTGATAACGACCCTGTGTCATGTCCTCTTCGCGAGTCCAGATCAACTTGATGTGGGTCCCCGGAACCTGTTTAGCAATCAGAACGGCCTGACGGGTGTAGTCCTGAAATGCGCCTCGGCGGCCAAACCCACCACCCAAATTGATTTTATGGACGTCGCACTTGTCGGCCGGAATGCCAGCCGCTGCAATCGTTGCAGCCAGTGAAGCTTCGCCATCCTGAGTCGGCACCCAGACGTCACACCGATCAGGAGTCCAGCGAGCAGTCGCGTTCATCGGCTCCAT
>RFPW01000188.1 GCA_009925965.1 Betaproteobacteria bacterium | reverse complement strand
GGGAGACTTGGGTTGATATGCCTGTGCGCGGAATCGCGGCAACCAGCGCGGCGGCAGTACTCTGCGAGAACCCGCCGAAGAGGATGTCATCGCCCGCATCGCCACGAATCCAGTCGTTGCCTTCTCCACCGATCAGGGTGTTGGAGGTCGGATCGACTAGAGTCAAGGTGGGCAGAACCGCGGCGTACAGACGATCGGCGCCAAGGCCCCCAAATAACGAATCAGCCCCGGCACCACCGACCAGGGTGTCGTCACCCAATCCACCCCAAAGGGTGTCGTCACCTTCCAGCCCAGTGAGGAGATTCTTCCCGGTGTTGCCACGCATCTCGTTGGCAACGGCGTTGCCGACACCGTTTAGATCGCCCGTGCCTGCAAGCGTCAAATTCTCAAGGTTCTCGCCAAGCGTCCAGTTAATCCAGGTCTGAACCGTGTCGATCTCGGTGGCCAAGTCACTGGTTTCAACGATCACATCGGTCAGACTGCTGACAACGTAGGTGTCATTACCAAGGCCACCGACCAGTGTATCGGCCCCCGCACCACCGTCCAGAATATTGGCTGCCGAATTCCCGGTAATGACATTGGCATAGAGGTTCCCGGTCCCATTGATCGGCGCGTTTCCGATCAAGTTCAGAATTTCAAGATTGAAGCCAAGCGTCCAGCTAACGGTCGAGAACACCGTATCGATTTCAAGTGGATTCGTCGTGCCCTCAACAATGTAATCGTTGACACTATCCACGTAGTAGGTGTCATTACCTGTGCCACCCTCGAGCTTATCGTCGCCCAATCCGCCGTCCAGGATGTCGCTACCGCGACCACCAAGCAATCGATCTGAGCCGCTCAACCCCATGATGGTGTCATCGCCATCAAGCGAGATTGGAAATTCGGTTGCAGTCACGGTTCGGCGAAGCTGCCCGATCGTCGCCCAGGGTGCGAAGAACGTCACACCTGCGCGCGTAACCTGCCAGACATCCGTCAGGTCATCGGTCTTCAAATTCTCGCCGACGATCTCGAGACCACCGGCTCTGGACGTGACGCTCACCATGTGGATCAACCCTTAAGAGATATACAAGCGCTCGATGGCTCAGACCGTTGCCAATGCAGTCCGACCACTTAGCCAACGGTCAAGATGCCGGTTTACGTTTAGCGCATCGCCAACCAGCATTCGGCCCGCAATGTGGCGAGCGATCTCAAGCAAGTCAGCGTCTCGCTCAAGATCGGCGAATCGTAGCATCGGCAAACCCGACTGGCGCGCCCCAAGAAATTCGCCAGGCCCTCGAAGAAGCAAATCGCGGCGAGCGATTTCGAACCCGTCCTGCGTATCCCGGATGATCCCCAGCCTTTCCTTTGCGACCGCCGATATCGGATAACTGGCCAACAAAACACAGGCTGAGGCCGCTGACCCTCGCCCCACGCGCCCGCGCAACTGATGCAGTTGAGCGAGACCGAAGCGCTCGGCATGCTCGATGACCATTAACGACGCGTTCGGCACATCCACCCCCACCTCGATCACCGTCGTGGACACCAATACATCGATCGTCCCAGCCTGAAAATCGGCCATCACCTTGGCTTTATCCGATGCAGGTAAACGCCCGTGGACTAATCCGACCCGCAGGTCTGGCAACTGATCTGACAACCACACCGCCGTCTCGCTCGCATTTTTCAGATCCATGGTCTCGGATTCCTCGACCAAGGGGCAGACCCAGTAAGCCTGGCGGCCATCAACAACCGCCTGTCGGACCCGGTGGGCGACCTCGTCGCGGCGTCCCGCGTCGATGACTCGCGTCACGACCGGGCTGCGCCCTGGCGGCAATTCGTCGATCACAGACAGGTCGAGATCTGCGCAATAACTCATTGCCAAGGTGCGAGGGATGGGGGTCGCACTCATCATCAGCAGGTGCGCGCGGACAGACTCGGCGCCCACCAATGCAAGCCGCTGCGCAACCCCGAAACGGTGCTGCTCATCGACAATCGCGAGGCCGAGGCGAGGGAAGGCTGTCGTTTCTTCGACCAACGCATGGGTTCCAATGGCCAGATCGACCTCGCCACTGGCGATCGCCGCCCGGACAGCCCGCTTCGCCGCCCCACGCAACGAACCCGTCAGCCAGGCCACTCGAACCCCCAGCGTTTCGAGCCACGGGCGCAACTTGAGCCAATGCTGTTCCGCCAAGATTTCGGTCGGCGCCATCAAGGCCACCTGCCATCCGCTACCGATCGCCCGGGCAGCGGCGAGCGCTGCGACCACTGTTTTTCCACTCCCGACATCGCCTTGAAGCAAACGGTGCATCGCCCGCGAAGTACCGAGGTCCCCACCGATTTCGGCGACGACTCGGGCCTGAGCGCTGGTCAGTCGAAAGGGCAATTTTGCCAAAAGCTGACGTTCCATCGCATCATTGAGCAATGGCGCCGCGCCCACCTGATCCCGCTCGGACCGCGCACGAACCAGCGCGAGTTGTTGGGCGATCAGTTCATCCAGAATGATTCGACGCCATGGCGGACTCTGGCGGTCGTCGTCTTGCCCCTCAGGCGGCGCATCTGCTGGCACTGGGGTGTGAAGGGATTTGAGGGCCTCGGAAAAATCCGGTATCGAGAGTTCACGGACCAGATCGCGCGCAATTGTTTCGCCGAGGTCAGCTTCTCGCAAAGCGTTCCGGATCGCAGTCCGCAGTGCAGATTGACCAATCCCCGCAACGGTCGGGTAAATCGGTGTCAGTCGATCGGGTAATGGCGCCCCTCCATCATCGGCCCGAACGGTCGGATGGACCATTTCAAGACCAAAGAGACCACCGCGAACCAATCCGTGGGCTAGAACCGTTCGCCCGGGAAGCAGTAACCCCCGAATCCAGGGCTGAGCATGCAAGAACCGCAGGGCGATCTCACCCTGACCGTCGGACAGGCGCACAGTCATGTTCGAACCCCGACGTGGACTGGAGTCGGTTGAACTCACGACCCCTCGAACCTGAACGGAAATGCCAGGGATCAATCCCCCAAGCGGCGTGACCCGCGTCAGGTCTTCATATCGGAGCGGTAAGTGAAGAGCAAAATCAATTGCCCGATGAAGGCCAAGGCGCGCAAAACGCCCGCGATCGCCTCGCGCTGAGGTCAAGAATTCAACACCATCACGGCTTCTGCTTCGAATAGGGCGCCCTTGGGCAGAGCAGCAACGCCAACCGCTGAGCGAGCCGGGAAGGGCTCTGGGAAGTGCTCTGCCATGATGGCATTGGCCTTCGAAAATTCGCTCAGATCGGTCAAAAAGAGGGTGACCTTAACCACATCGCGCAGGGAACCACCGGCAGCCTCTGCAATCGCCGAGAGGTTAAGGAAGACCTGACGGGCCTGCGCCTCGAAATCATCCCCAACCAGGGTCCCCGTCGTCGGATCCAATCCGATCTGACCAGACACCCAAACCATTCGACCGGCTGACGGGTTGATCACCACCGCCTGAGAGTAGGTCCCCACCGGCGCCGGAGCGCCCGCACACTGAATGATGGTCTTGTTCACTTTTAACATCCAAGTTGTCGCGAAATTCGCGAATTGATTTCACTCGAGCCGCCATCCTAGACGAGCGCGAAACATCCATTGCCCTGATCAGGAGCCCCCATGCTGGAACGTCGCGTCGTTTTGTCAAATGGTCGCAAGATTGCGGTGCGCGAGTCGGGCCCCGCACACGGACGCCCGGTGTTCTATCTGCATGGTTTTTTGGGCTCCCGCCTGGAATGTGTCCCGGCAGATCCATTAGCGGCGGAATTTGGCTTGAGATTGATCTCAATCGACCGACCTGGATTTGGCCTCAGCTCAAATGCACCGCCCGACCCTGCGATTGACGCCGCCGACGCCGCCGCGGTTTGTTTCGAATTGGGATTGCGTCACCCCATCGTGATCGGGGTGTCAGGCGGGAGTGCGCCCGCCCTCCTGATGGCAGCGAATCCGGCCATCGGCGCTCCGGTGGTGATTCTTGCCTGCCCGCTGTGCCCTCTAGACGACCCCGCTGTTCTCGCGCAATTCAGCGCACTTGCACAATTCGTCCTCCGCGGCACGACGCTTACCCCGCGTACCGCAGGCTTATTGCTCGACGGCCCGCTACGACAATTTGCCAAGCGCTACCCGCAGGTACTGTTGAAAATCCTCTGCACGCGGTTCGCTCGCGCCGATCAGGAAGCGCTTCGTAGCGGGGAATGGAGTCAGGCCATCGCGAGTCTCTGGCGGAATCGTTCGCGGCTGGCGGACATGGTGCGCTTCGCGACTTGTTGACTTACACCCAGCGCTGGGATGAGCGTCTTTGGCGGGTCCAAACCCCTGTACTGATCTGGCATGGTCGGCAGGACACCGTCGTGCCGATCCAATGCGTACGCGCCTTGGCTCGCCGATTGGCGAACGGGCAACTCCATGAGTACGAAAACGAAGGGCACCTCTCGGTGCCCCTTCGACATATGCGGACCCTA
>RFPW01000187.1 GCA_009925965.1 Betaproteobacteria bacterium | reverse complement strand
TCGCTCGGCCGGGAATGGAACCACCGAGGCGCTTGCACCGCTGGCTCCAAAGGTTTGTTGCTTAAGTCGTGCCAACTGGTCACGAACTTTCGCAGCCGCCTCGAACTCGAGGTTGCGCGCGTACTCCAGCATCTGCTTCTCGAGCTTGCGAATCTCGCGAGACACCTCTCGCTCGCCCATGGCTTCGTAACGCGCGAGTTCTTGTGCGGCCTTGAGTTCGACCTGAGCGGCGCCGGCGTCATAAACCCCGTCGATGAGATCGCGAATCTGTTTAACGACGCCTCGGGGCGTAATCCCATTGGCGGCGTTAAAAGCAATTTGTCGATCCCGGCGGCGTTCGGTTTCACCAATCGCCTTGCGCATGGACTCGGTAATGCGATCCGCATACAAGATGGCCTTGCCTTCGAGATTGCGTGCCGCACGGCCAATGGTCTGAATTAAACTGCGCTCGCTGCGCAGAAAACCTTCTTTATCAGCGTCCAGAATGGCGACCAAAGAGACCTCGGGCAAATCAAGTCCCTCGCGGAGCAAATTAATGCCAACCAGGACATCAAAGGTTCCGAGTCGCAGATCCCGCAGAATTTCCACCCGTTCAACGGTATCAATATCCGAGTGCAGATAACGCACCTTGACGCCGTGATCCGACAAAAAATCCGTCAGATCTTCGGACATCCGCTTGGTCAGCGTCGTCACCAGTACGCGGGCACCGGTTGCCACACGTGCAGAGATTTCTGACAACAGATCATCAACTTGCGTCGTTGCGGGGCGAACCTCGATGATCGGATCCACCAAACCGGTGGGCCGAACGACCTGCTCAACGATGGTCCCCTCAGAGCGCTGTAATTCGTAGGCGGCCGGCGTGGCGGAGACGAACGTCATCTGCCGCATACGCTCTTCAAATTCATGGAACTGCAGCGGGCGGTTGTCCATTGCGGAAGGCAGCCGAAACCCAAAATCAACCAGGGTTTCTTTGCGTGACCGGTCACCTCGATACATTCCACCGAGCTGCCCCACCGTAACGTGGCTCTCGTCAATGATCATGAGCGCATCGGCCGGCAAATAGTCCACCAACGTGGGTGGCGGATCGCCCGGTGCGGCGCCTGACAAATGGCGGCTGTAGTTCTCGATGCCTTTGCAGAAGCCCAGCTCCTGGAGCATTTCCAGATCAAATCGGGTGCGCTGCTCGATACGCTGCGCCTCGACGAACTTGCCTTGATCATTGAAATGCCGGACCCGTTCGACGAGCTCGGCCTTGATCGCATCAATGGCCCGCATCACCGTCTCGCGCGGCGTTACGTAATGGCTACCGGGGTACAGCGTGAATCGCGGAATCTTCTGCCGCATCCGGCCAGTCAGCGGGTCGAACAGCGAGAGGGTTGCAATCTCGTCATCCGCGAGCTCAATACGCACGGCCAATTCGGCATGCTCAGCAGGGAACACGTCAATCGTGTCGCCGCGGACCCGGAAGGTCCCGCGCGCGAAATCGGTGTCGTTGCGTTTGTACTGCATCGAAACCAGACGACGCAACAGGTCGCGCTGGGACATTGGGTCACGAACCCGCAGGCTGGCCACCATCGCGTGGTAGTCGGATGGATTCCCGATCCCGTAGATGCAACTCACCGTCCCCACAATGATCGTATCTCGGCGCTCCAGCAGACTCTTGGTCGCCGACAGCCGCATCTGCTCGATATGCTCGTTGATCGACGAATCTTTTTCGATAAAAAGATCGCGCTGCGGAACGTAGGCCTCGGGCTGGTAATAGTCGTAATAAGAGACGAAGTACTCGACCGCGTTTTCGGGAAAGAACTCGCGCATCTCTGAGTAGAGTTGTGCCGCGAGCGTCTTATTGGGGGCAAGGATCAGAGCTGGCCGGCCACACTGTGCGATGACATTTGCCATCGTGAAGGTTTTGCCAGACCCCGTGACACCCAAGAGCGTCTGGAACGCCAGGCCATCGCTAATGCCTTCCACCAGACGAGCGATCGCCTCCGGCTGATCCCCGGCGGGCGGAAACGGCTGGTGAAGACGAAACGGACTGCCCGGAAAGGTGAGCATCGAGACGAGGAATCTAGTTGTGAAAAAGCGTGACGCGTCCGCCGCCTAAAACCGACGCCCAAGTGGCCCGTGATAGACTAGAGGACTAATGAAATAGCACGCTGAACGTTCAATTATCGCTCTGACGCTTAAAAAAAGCCATAGCGAAGTGCGCAGCTTTTGATGCTTTCTTTTGAATTCCCTCCTCTCCCCTTGATCAGAGCCATGCGAACCCCGTTTGCCGAAATTCCACTCGCCCCCCGCGACCCCATTCTCGGACTCACCGAGGCCTTTCAGGCAGACACCCGCCCAACCAAAGTCAACCTTGGGGTTGGCGTTTACACCGACGAGTCCGGGAAACTTCCATTGCTCGCAGCCGTGCGCGAGGCAGAACGGATTCGGGTCGAGCAGATGCCAGCCCGCGGGTACCTCCCAATTGATGGCCTGGCCGCATACGACCGCGCTGTTCAGTCCTTGTTGTTTGGCGTTGATTCGGCACTGATTACGGACGGGCGCGTGTGTACCGCCCAAGCGCTGGGCGGCACAGGAGCCCTGCGCATTGGCGCCGACCTCCTCAAGCGTTTCGTCCCCGGCGCAGCCGTATGGATCAGCAACCCGAGCTGGGAAAACCACCGCGCGCTGTTCGAGACGGCGGGTTTCACCGTCAACCTCTATCCGTACCACGACGACGAAACGGATGGTGTCGATTTCGAGGCGATGAAAGCGTGTCTGGGCGCCCTACCCGCCCGCTCGATCGTCGTCCTGCAACCGGCTCGGACCTGACCGCCACCCAATGGGCCGAAGTTGTCGCCCTCTGCAAGAGCGCAGATCTGGTTCCATTTCTGGACATTGCTTACCAGGGATTCGCCGATGGCATTGAGGAAGACGGCCTCGCCGTTCGACTCTTTGCCGAGAGCGGCCTCGATTTCCTGGTCGCGAGTTCGTTTTCGAAATCCTTCTCGCTCTATGGCGAGCGCGTGGGCGCCCTCTCGGTCGTATGCGCCGATAAGGACGAATCAACTCGTCTTGCGAGCCAGCTCAAGCGTGTTATCCGCACCAACTACTCGAGTCCCCCAACGCACGGGAGCGCGATCGTTGCAGCGATCCTAACCACGCCCGCACTGCGTCAGCAGTGGGAAGAAGAGCTCGGCCAGATGCGCAACCGAATCCGCTCGATGCGCGAGCAGTTCGTGGCCAAACTTGCAGCCCACGCCCCGGAACACGACTTTTCATTCATCGCCGCGCAACGCGGGATGTTCAGCTATTCAGGCCTGACGAGCGCGCAGGTGGACCGGCTTCGAGACGAATTTGGAATCTACGCGCTCGCCACCGGCCGAATCTGCGTTGCCGCACTCAACGACCGCAATATTGATTACGTCGTCGACGCCGTCGCAAAGGTTCTCTAGGCGAATCCTCTAGGCCAGTTCTCGAAGCGGCTGATGATCTTGGCTGCTAACGATCTCGGCCGCCAATTAGTTAGTGCGTGCGGAGGAACGCCAGAATTTCTTCCGCGACGCGCTCGGGCGCTTCCCTTTGCGGGAAATGCCCAACCCCCGGCAACAGGTGCCGTGCATAAGGCCCCGCAAAAAAGGCCTCTTTGCTAGCGGACGAAGCCAACAAGGTGACACCGTCGACTTCGCCATGCAACATCAGCGTCGGCACTGACAGCACCGGCGCCGGATTGAGGGCGCGCTCGTCCTCGGCGTAAGCCGGATCGCCCGCCGCATGCCCCCACCGGTGCTGATAGGAATGCAAAACGATGTCGGCCCAGTCGTCGTTCTCAAAGGCGTCCGCCGTCCGCTCGAATTCGGCGGGGTCGTACCAACCCGCTGGGGCCCACAGATCCCACATCATTCGCGAGAAGTTCCGCCGATCATTACGAATGATCGCCTCCCCACGAGGCGTCGCCATCAGCCAGTGATACCAATAGCGCTGGGCCTGCTCGAGCGACAACACCTGATCGGGCACATTGGTGCCATAACCCACTGACAGCATCACCAAATGACTCGCAATACCTGGGGCCAGACCACAAGCATTCGCCACTGCCCGCGCGCCCCAGTCGTGGCCAACCAATGCCGGCCTGATCAGGCCCAGTGCCTGAATGAACTCAATCAAATCTCGCCCAAGTGAAGCCAATTGCCCGGTACGGGGCGTATCGGCTCGCAAAAACGTGGTCGGAGAGTAGCCCCGCAAGGCCGGGACGATGACGCGGTATCCGGCATCCGCGAGCCGCGGCGCAACACTATTCCAGGTGCGCGGACTGTCGGGCCAGCCATGTACCAGGATGATCGACGACTTGCCTTGCGGATTCCACTCCTCATAGGCCACCCGAAGGAGCGACGTATCTACAAACTGATCGGTGGGTTTCATCGGGCAATCATGCCAGCAAACCACGCTCAGATTTTCTGATAGCATTACCGGCTGTTCCTCGATAG
>RFPW01000186.1 GCA_009925965.1 Betaproteobacteria bacterium | reverse complement strand
CGCGTCGCCGATCGAGCGCGATGGCGACCCGCAGGCCGGGCGCCGGCTGCGCCGGTTGGTCGCGCCTTTCCTGCTGCGTCGCACCAAGACCGAGGTGCTCGACGACCTGCCGCCTCGCACCGAAATCGTTCACGAGGTGGTGCCCGGCAGCCGCGAGCGCGCGCTGCTGGAGGCGCTGCGCCAGCAGGCCGAAGTAAGCGTCAACCAAGTGCTGGCTGCCAGCGCCGAGGGCGGTTCGGGCGCAGGCGAAGGCCAGGCCCAGATGCATGTGCTGGCCGCGCTGACCAAGCTGCGCCGCGCCGCTTGCGACCCGCGTCTGGTCGCGCCCCAGCTCGGTCTGGTCGGCGCCAAGGTGCAGGAGTTCGAGCGTTTGGCGCAGGAGTTGGTGGCCGGTCGCCACAAAGCCCTGGTGTTCAGCCAGTTCACCGATTTCCTGGCGTTGCTGCGCGAACGTCTGGACAGCGCGGGCCTGCGCTACCAGTACCTCGACGGCAGTACGCCGGCAGCGCAGCGCACCCAGCGCGTGGCAGCTTTCCAGGCTGGCCAGGGCGACTTCTTCCTGATCAGTCTGAAGGCCGGCGGATCAGGTCTGAACCTCACCGCCGCCGATTACGTCATCCTTTGCGATCCGTGGTGGAACCCGGCGGTGGAAGCTCAGGCTGCCGGGCGGGCGCACCGCATTGGTCAAAGCCGCCCGGTGACCGTGTACCGCCTGCTCACCGCGGGGACGATTGAGGAACGGATCATCGAGATGCACGAGACCAAGCGGGCAATTGCCGATGCCTTGCTGGCGCGCACTGAAGAGGGTGAGGGGGAGGGTGACGGTGGCGATGAGGACGGTCGCGATGGCGTGATCGCCGGTGCACTCGATGTCGACGAGTTGATTGAATTGATGCGGGGCTAAATCCTATCCCACTCGAGAACGCAATCCATCCCCGACGGGCTTTGGATGAGCGAACCCGCGACGGCATTTCGACGGCGTTGTGTGAAAACCCATTTTCGGTCCGAACTTGAGTGCCCAGCCGCCATGCGCTAATTTCCTTCTAGAAATCGTAACGTAGCGATTAATGTAACTCAGGGATGGCCTACCGAGGAGTCGCCAAGCCTTTCGTTTAGGGGATTTGACAATCATGCTGGCAGCAGACCGTTACAAAATAGTCGTCCTCGCCGCGGGAGGGATAAACAAAGTATTTACGCCAAAGGAATTCGCCGGAGTGCGAATTCTGCCCGGGATGAAGATCGGCGTCCTGGACGAAATGACCCGCAAACCCCCCATGGGTTTGGTTGCTAACAAGGTCGGCAAAGATTTATTGATCGAACTGCCAGATTATGGGCTGTTAGCAAAATTAGATCGATTCGATGATATCGCTGACTTGGTGTTCGTCTGGGACATTAGCGTTCCCTTCTCGGAAAAGAATTCTCCGTCGATTTACTCTTCCCTAGCAAACGCAACAAGCCCGTCTGCCAGCGATCCGGTTCCAGGTACCGAAACCTTTGCTGCCCCGACGAAATTGCCAGGGACGGTTGTATCCAGCGGCACAGTGATCGGAGGGTCCGGATTACCAGGGATCGCCTTGGGCGGCGGTGCTTTGGCGCTGGCAGCCGCAGCTGGCGGCGGCGGTGGTGGCAGTGGCAGTGGCGGAGGACCTAGCGGAGGCGGTTCTGGGCCCAACGGCGTTACTCCCCCGGTAACAGTCTCCGGGGTTGCGGTGGATGGCTACCTTTCTGGCGCGACAGTGAGTCGTACCGACGGCAGTGGCAATACTGTCAAAACCAATCCGGACGGCACGTTCTCGGGGCTGACAGGGTCTGGGTCCATCAAGGTGACAGGTGGCACCGACGCGTCAACGGGTCAACCATTCAAGGGCGTGCTGACCGCACCGGCGGGCGCGTCGATTATCACGCCGGTGACGACGCTGATTCAGAAGCTTTCGGAGACTTCGGGCAATCTCGACCAGGCCCAAAAGGTCGTGCTGAGCAAGCTGGGCATCGTCTCGGGCTTCGACGTGCTTAAGGCCGACCCTTTCAAGCTTGCTCAGAGCGGCGATGCAGCCGCCCTTCAGGTATTCAAAGCGGGCACGATGGTGGCGACCGCGCTCCAGGTGATATCGGGCGGCGATCCGCAGCAGTTCACAAGCGCGTCTCAGGCACTCGTGCTAGCGCTTGATGCGGCGCCAAAGACCAGCGCGACCGGCGCCAATTTAATCATCAGTCTGCTTGAGAATGTTGCCAAGGCGGTCGTGGCCAATCCGGATGCCGGGGATCTCGCCGCGCTCGGCTCGACCCTTTCGTGGATTGATGGCATGCAGAGTGCCAGCTCAGAGGGCTTGGCCGAGATCGCCGGCGCCCAGGCAAACGTCCTGGTTGAGACTACCCCGGGCTACACGCCCAACACCCCGACGGTTACGTTCAAGGCTTCCGTTGATACCTCATCGGGAGTGATCGCTCTGTCGCAGGATTCGACAGCACGCGGTCCGATCACGCTCAGCGTGGGCGCCGACGGGGCAACGAGCTTTACCCGGGCGGGGGTTAAAGCCGCATTGTCGATTGCCAATTTCGTCGCCGACTCGGCCAATTACATGCTTGACATGCCCCAAGGCACAGCGCTGGTGGTCAATTTTGCGGCGACCCCGAGCGATGATGTGATGACCTTGCGCGCCGACAACGCATCTCAGATCACCCTAGGCGGTGACATGGGAGCAGGTCAGGATTCCGTTCGTATTCTTCTTTCGGATGACGCGGACAACTCCCGGATCCTCAAGGTCAGCACCGCCAGCGTCAGCAATCTTGAGCAGTTCGTTTTCGATTTTGACGATGCGAAGGATTTGGTGATCCTTACGGCCGATAGCTACCTTGGAAATGTCGGCACGATCGAAGTCAAAAAGGGTACTGCGGATTTGCGGCAGGTTGAGATCCCCCAGGGTACCGTATTCGTCGTCAACTCGGGTTTGACCCTCACGCTTAATCAACTCGTCTCGGTGGATTCAGTCGCGAGTGTCACCGGCCTCGGTCGGCTGACCATTGTTCTCCAGTCGTCTAACTTCAATGCCTCGGGGGACCTGATTGGTCCCAGTGGAATCGTTCTCGTTCGCGCCGACGGAACCTTGGCCGATACAACGAACTCCGGCCTCGCCCTCTCACTGATCGGTTTTGGGATTGGCGAGGTCGGCTACGTCGAGGTCCAGGACTCGGCGGGTAAGGCCCTCTGGAACTCGGATACCAGTAACGGCACCCCTACCGGAGCGGGCTTGGTCTCCAAGTCGGTCGTGGCGGCCCTACAGAGTTTGTCGGCACCGTCCATCCCCAAGCTCTCCAAGCAGGTCGATAAACTCGAGGGTGATCTTGCGACTCTCTCTGGTGATGCCAAGAGCCTGCCGACTGTGCTGGACTCGATTGCTGGTTTGAAGTCAGCGATCGGGTTGTTGAACGGTTTGGACACGGTCAGTGGATCGGTGTCGAGCAGTATCAAGACGGCGATCGGGACACAGAATACGGCAGCTTCTGGGCAGCCGAGTAATGCGACAGGGATCTGGAAGCAGATCGAGATTGCGGTGTCGTCGGCGGTGCCATCGGCGGTGTCAGGGGTTCAGGGGCAGATTGACTCGATCAAGAGCAATGCGGTGACGCCGCTGGACTCGATTGCTGGTTTGAAGTCGGCGATCGGGGTTCTTAATGGCCTGGACTCGCTCAGTGGATCGGTGTCGAACACGGCTTCAGCCAAGATTGCGAGTGCGATTGGGACGCCGACCACGGTGGTTAATAACGTAACCACCAATGCGACAGGTCTGTGGGCGCAGATTGAGACGGTGCTCACTAGCAAATTGACTGAGCTGCAGAGTCTGCTGCAGACCCAGGTCACAACGAACACGACTGACATTGGCGTATTGAAAGCTGCGGTCACGGAGCTAAATGCAGTGAGTGGCGCCACGTCGGTTTCAGCCAAGATTGCGAGTGCGATTGGAGCAAAGAGTACGGCAGCAGTTGGACAGCCGAGCAATGCGACTGGGTTGTGGGCGCAGATTGAGACGGCGCTGAACTCAGCGGTCACGGGTGTTCAGGGGCAGATTGACTCGATCAAGAGCAATGCGGTGACGCCGCTGGACTCGATTGCTGGTTTGAAGTCAGCTCTCTCGGATCTCACCCTGCTGGTGAGTGCTAACGACGTGAAACAGACCGCTGCTCTCCAGTCGGCGCAGGTGGCGCTCAACAACGCGATCAAAGTCGTTGGCCTGACTCCAGTGGTTTCCGTCCTTGGTGGTGTGCTCGCAGACGGACTGCTGGAAGCCTCCGAAGGCGGTTTGACGGTTAGGGTTAGCCTTCCCCTGGCTGCCCAGGCAAATGATAGTTTGCAGGTGTCTCTGAACGGTACCCCGTTGGGTTTGGCCCTGTCACTGAGTGCAGCCCAGATTAATGCGAGGTTCGTCGATCTCCCAGTTAGTCAGTCAGCGATTGGTGCGGTTGGCGACAAGGAGATCTCCGCTCAGATTAGCTCAGGCAATG
>RFPW01000185.1 GCA_009925965.1 Betaproteobacteria bacterium | reverse complement strand
TAAAGAGGCCATCAATCCCCACCGCGACTGCGGCGCGGGCGAGTACGGGGACAAACTCGCGTTGCCCGCCCGAAGATGTGCCCTGCCCACCAGGCAACTGAACCGAATGCGTTGCATCAAAAACCACGGGGCATGCGGTCTCGCGCAGGATCGCAAGCGAGCGCATGTCCGACACGAGGTTGTTATACCCAAACGACACCCCTCGTTCGCAAACCAGAATGTTCTGACCGGCAGACATATCGCCACCCGCATGTTCAATCGCGGCGGCCCTCGCCTTGTCGACGACGTTCTTCATGTCATGCGGTGCAAGAAACTGACCCTTCTTGATGTTGACAGGAACCCCAGCGCACGCCACGGCGCGAATGAAATCGGTCTGGCGGCACAAAAAGGCTGGGGTCTGGAGCATGTCGCAGACGGCCGCAGCGGGTCCAATCTGATCGACGTCATGAATGTCGGTGAGCACCGGCACGCCGATCTGGGCCCGGACGTCAGCGAGGATCCGCAGGCCCTCATCCATGCCAAGTCCCCGAAACGAAGTACCCGATGAGCGATTCGCCTTATCGAACGAGGACTTGTAAACGAACGGGACCCCGAGGGCGCTGGTCATGGCCTTGAGTTCGCCGGCGGTTTCCATTGCCAGTTCGCGAGACTCGATCGCGCAAGGTCCGGCGATCAGAAAAAATGGCAACCCCCCTCCAATTTCGAAGTCTGCAATCTTCATGGCCGGCCCCCTGACTGTGCGATGGCCGCTCGGACGTAGGACAAAAACAAGGGATGGGCAGCACGCGGAGTGGATGTGAACTCGGGGTGAAACTGGACGCCCACAAACCAGGGGTGGGCATGCGGTCCAGATGAGGAAAGCTCAATGATTTCGGTCAGACCCTCCGTGGGCGTTCGCGCCGACACCCTCAGACCCGCCTCTTCGAGACGGCCGACATAATGATTATTGACCTCGTAACGGTGCCGGTGACGCTCGGTCACCGACTCGCCATAGATGGTGGCCGCCAGCGTATCGGGTTCGACCGGACAGCGCTGGGCCCCCAGGCGCATCGTCCCACCCAGGTCTGAGTCCTCGGAGCGCTGTTCGATCTGGCCTTCCCGATCGATCCATTCGGTGATCAAGCCAATGACCGGATGGGCCGCAGCAGGGTCAAATTCGGTACTGTTTGCGGCGTCGAGTCCCGCGCAGTGGCGCGCGTACTCGATGACGGCCAACTGCATCCCAAGACAAATCCCCAAATAGGGCACCTGATGCTCGCGGGCATAACGGATGGCCTCGATTTTTCCCTCAACGCCACGTTTGCCAAAGCCCCCAGGAACCAGAATGGCATCAAAGGCTGACAACATCGCGGTGCCTTCGCGCTCGATCTGTTCCGAATCAACGTAATCGATCTCGATCCGGCTTTGAGTATGAATGCCGGCGTGCGTGAGCGCCTCGGTTAGCGATTTATAGGATTCTGTGAGGTCAACATACTTGCCAACCATACCGATCCTGACGGTGCGCTCGGGATGATCCAGCGACCACACCAGTCGGTCCCAAAGCGAGAGATCCGCAGGCGGCGTGTCGAGTCGCAATAGTTCGCACAGGACCGTGTCCACATGCTGTTCCTGCAAAACCCGAGGCACTTTGTAAATACTGGAGAGGTCGGGCACCGATACGACCGAATCGATCACCACATTGGAGAACAACGAAATCTTGGCGCGCTCTTCGTCGGGGATGTACCGATCGGCACGGCATAACAAGAGGTCTGCCTGGATCCCAATTTCGCGCAGCTTCTGCACCGAGTGCTGTGTGGGTTTGGTCTTGAGTTCGCCAGCCGACGGAATGAACGGGACGAGCGTCAGATGCACGAAGCAGGAATTGCCACGGCCTAATTTGAGACTCATTTGCCGCACCGCCTCGAGGAAGGGCAAAGACTCGATATCCCCAACCGTCCCGCCGATCTCGACGATGGCGACCTGGGCCGCATCTTCGGACCCGACCCCGGCCCCGCGCTCGATGAAATGCTGTATCTCATTGGTGACATGGGGAATCACCTGCACGGTGCGCCCCAGATACTCACCCCGGCGTTCTTTACGAATCACCGATTCGTAAATCTGACCCGTCGTAAAGTTATTCGTGCGGCGCATCTTGGCCGTCACAAAGCGCTCGTAGTGGCCCAAATCAAGATCGGTCTCGGCCCCGTCCTCCGTGACGAACACTTCGCCGTGCTGAAACGGGCTCATCGTGCCCGGATCGACGTTGATGTAGGGGTCGAGCTTGAGCATCGTGACACGCAAACCGCGCGATTCGAGCAATGCCGCCATTGAGGCTGCGGCGATCCCTTTGCCCAGCGAGGACACGACGCCACCAGTCACAAATACGAACTTAGTCATGGTTGGCTGCCGCCCGGGGCGGTCTCAAGCCCCGGGAGGCGCCCCTGGGATCGACCGCGATTATACGCCCCCCGCCCGTCCTGCTTTAGATGCCAAAACCATCGTCGGCCGCAATCACGGACCCGTTAATAAAGCCGGAACTATCGCTGGCCAAGAGGAGCAAAAGGCCATCAAGGTCCTCGGGGGACCCGATGCGCTTGCGGGGCAACATCTGGATAAGACGCTGCCCGGGCTCGGTCTCCCAGTGCGCATCGTTAATCTCAGTGCGGATGTAGCCCGGGCAAATTGCGTTGACGTTGATGCCGAATCGCCCCCACTCGAGGGCCATCGCTCGGGTCATCTGCACAGCAGCAGCCTTGCTCATGCAATAGACCCCAATCTGCGCCAACACGCGCAAACCTGCCATCGATGCGATGTTGATAATGCGTGCGTGGGGCACGGTGCCGTCGGGGGCCCCCTTGGCTCGGGCAATCATGCGCTTGGCCACTTCTTGAGCCACGAAAAACGCGCCCCGCGTATTGGTGTTGAAAATGAAATCATAATCAGCTTCAGTCACATCGACCAGACGCTGAGTGGTGCTCACGCCCGAGTTATTGACCAGAATATCGAGCGCACCGGCTTCGGTCTCGGCATGGGCAACCGCCGCGCGGATACTCGCCACATCGTTGACGTCCATCACCACCACGTGCGCACTGCCGCCCTCGCCTTCAATCTCGGCGCGTAGTTCTTTGAGGCGATCAACCCGGCGTGAGGCCAGTACGACGCGCGCTCCCGCCTGGGCTAAAACACGGGCAAAACGGGCGCCGAGACCACTGGAAGCGCCGGTTACCAAGGCCGTCCGGCCACTGAAATCAAACTGGGATGTCATGCGGGAAACGTCCTTGAATCATGGGGAAAAACGCGAAACAAACCGGGAGCATTCAATCGGGCAGTCTACAATTTCATTAAAGACATTGCCCTGAACATTACTGCCCTGAACAATACCGGAGCGCGGCATGACCGAACTTTCAGCTAGCGCCATCGAACGCGAATCGATGGAATTCGATGTCGTGATCATCGGAGGAGGCCCTGCTGGCCTGGCTGCCGCGATCCGATTGCGCCAGCTCGCGACCGAGCGCGGTCAGGAAGTGAGCGTTTGCGTTCTCGAAAAAGGCGCCGAAATCGGGGCCCATATTCTGTCGGGCGCCGTCATGGACCCGCGCGCTCTGAGCGAGCTCATGCCGGACTGGAAGACGCTGGGCGCCCCGCTGGACCAGCCCGTAACCGCTGACAAATTTCTCTTCTTAACGGAGAAGAAAGCCTGGCAGACGCCGTCGTGGGCGCTGCCCGATTGTTTCCAAAACCACGGAAACTACGTCATCAGCTTGGGTAACGTCGTGCGTTGGCTGGGCCAACAGGCAGAAGCTGTGGGGGTCGACGTTTACCCAGGCTTTGCCGCAGCCAGCCTGCTTTTGAATGCCCAAGGAGCGGTACGCGGCGTGGTCACCGGTGATCTCGGGGTGGGTCGTGACGGTCAACCCGGCGATGGTTTTCAGCCTGGGATGGAGTTACACGCGAAATACGTGCTCTTTGCCGAAGGCGCCCGCGGCCACCTGGGCCGTCAGCTCATCGCACGCTACGGGCTCGCAAAGGGACGCGATCCGCAAGTTCACGGCATTGGACTCAAAGAGTTATGGGAGGTCGACCCGGCCCGCCACGACCCCGGTCTGGTAGTCCATACAGCCGGTTGGCCGCTCGACTCCGCCACATACGGGGGTTCATTTTTGTACCACATGGCCGAGAACCGGGTGGCAGTGGGTTATGTCGTGGGCCTGGGCTATACCAACCCCTGGCTGAGCCCCTATGGCGAATTTCAACGCTACAAAACCCACCCTGCGATCCGCACCACCTTTGAAGGCGGGCGGCGTTTAGCCTATGGCGCCCGCGCAATCACGGCCGGCGGTCTCCAATCCTTGCCCGAACTGGTTTTTCCAGGGGGCGCGCTAATCGGTTGCGATGCGGGATTTCTAAACACCAGCCGAATCAAAGGCAGCCATGCGGCGATCAAGAGCGGCATGCTTGCCGCCGAATCTGCATTTGATGCGGTTGCCAAGGGGCGCAGCCATGACGTCCTGACAAGTTACCCCGATGCGTTCAAGTCGAGCTGGCTGCAT
>RFPW01000184.1 GCA_009925965.1 Betaproteobacteria bacterium | reverse complement strand
CCCGCAGAGCCCCCGGCTTCAGTGGGTCAAGCCGACAGCCATCAGGTGGCGTGGGCGTGCACTCTTTCATGACGTTCGGGCTATGCACGAGGAATGAAAAGTGTGCGGCTGCGCCACTCACGAATCGGGCCTTGCCTTACGGTCGCCCGCGGGTTACTAGGGGGTTACCCAAGAGCTTGGGAGCGTCCTTACGCACCAAGGCAGTCGACCAAAACCTGGGGCGGTCAAGGCACCAGCCATGGCCATAAAGGGGCGTGGACGGGCACTCTTTCATGACGTTCGGGCTATGCACGAGGAATGAAAACCGTGCGGCTGCGCCACTTACGAATCGGGGCCTTGTACAGGTGTCTCCTCCGGGTTGCCGAAGGTTGCACCCAAGTTGCCTAAGGTTTGCCCGCGGGCAAGCTCTTCACGCAAGCTAACCACCAGCGGCCGCAGCCAAAGCTCGCGCTCCAAGCCGCGTGTCAACGCCGGGTCCTCGAGTACCGCCTGAGCCTCTGACGCGCGCCCCACGGTCAAATGCGATCTCGCGAGAACGACTAAAAAAATCGGTAGGCCAATGGCTTTCCCCGCTTGACGCCAGGCAGTGATGGCAGCGTCAACCTCACTGATGCCCTCCAGATCGCCTAACGCCGCGCGCGCCCACCCATGGACAACATGAGCAGCGGTCGCGAGATAATCGAAACCACGTTCCAGTGAAAGATCTCGAGTGACCACAGCAGCCGATCGGGCGGCCGTCGCGTCATTCAGATAGAACCCGGTCCACATCGCGCCACCCCATGCAAAAGCGCGACTAAATGGCGGCAGCCTTTCATGAGCAAGTGTGGTCGCTGCGGCCGACTCACGATTCGCGGCGTCGACATCACCCAAGAAGGCATGCACCCAGGCCAAAATAGCCCGGAGAGCGACTTCTGTGTCCTGCACCAGGCTCACGGTCGCGCCATCCGCGGTGCGCTCAACCTCGAGCGCCCGGCTTAAATCATGGCGGGCAGCCCCAAACTCCCCTCGCCAAAAATGAGTCGTCCCGAGCGCCCGGAGTGCTTCGCGCATCAGATCGGAAGTCCCCGCGAGTTCAACCAACTGGGATGCGAGGGCATGGGCCCGATCATAGTCGGCGACTCCAATGGCGAGTTGCCACTGCCCACGCAGGATCCGAAACAAGGGGTCGATGCGACCATGGCGGCGGCAGAGCGTTTGAGCGTTCTCGAAGAGTTCGGCGACTTCCGAATCGTCCCAACCGTAGGTCGCCATCCGCAGAGCACCGAGGCCCAGCTGCAACTCAATGGTGTCGCTCACCTTTTCGTCGCCATCGGGGACCTGCGGGAGCAAGCTCAGGGCACGGCGAAATGCACTCTCCGCCTCTCGCGAGGCGGCTGCTGCAACCGCTCGCCTCCCAGATACCAAATAGTAATGAACCGCCTTTTGGGCACAAGCAGGGCGCGTGACCCGATCCTGTGTGGCCCGATCCCAATGGAATGCCAATGTTGGCGCCATCGACGGATCGAGTGCAACGCCCTCGCGCTCGTACTGTTCCGCAAGTGCCTCATGCAGGTCGCGCCGTTGCGAGAACAGCATCATGTTGTAGATCACTTTGAGCAACAACTCGCTGCGAAAACGATATTGCAAACCCTGTCGAAGTGCATCGCGCACCCGCGAGGTTAGAAGCACTTGATCAAAAATTTCGCATTGTTCTTCGACCACTGGGTGATCGCTCTGAACTGGGTGAATCGCGGCCAGCGTCTTACTCTCAAAGTAGCTGCCAATCACGCTGGCAACCTTGATGGTGAGTTGCTCGTCAGGCGATAGGCGGTCGATCCGCGCTGTAATCAGTCCCTCAATCGTATCGGGCAACCGAATGACACCCAGATCATCGCCCCCAGTCCAGCGCGCCTTACCGTCATGGATCTCGATCAACCCGTCATTACTTAGAGCCAGCGCGATTTCCTCCGCAAACAGCGGGGCACCCTCCGCACGCTCGACAATCAACCGGGATGCTGATTCTGGGAGCGAATCGACCCCTAAGCTCTTGCAGGCAACTTGAATGATGGCTTCTGGAGCCAGAGGTCCTAGTTCGAGTAGTTGCGACCCTGAGTCCCCTGCCAGATCGGCGATCCACTGCGCACCATTGCCCCCCTCGGGGGTAACAGAAATCAATAAGACCGGCTTCACACGTTCAGACAAGACGCATTGCATCAGTGCAGCGGAAGCGCTGTCGATCCACTGTGCCTCGTGTAAAACAATCAGGCCATGAGCGTTGGAAAGCTTTGACGCCAACACCGCCGCCAACAATCTCCGTGTGCGATCCGCGCGGGCATCGCCAGCGAGATGACGGGTCAGCGCGGTGTCCTCCCAACCCAGGGGCAACACTGCGTCAAGAAGAGGGGCCATCTCAAGCACGTGAGGGTCATTGGGCAATGCAGCCAATATGGCGTAGCGCCGGGCCGCCGGGTCCGGCAAGGTCATCTCCACGCGGAAGATCTGCTCGAAAATACTGCTCCAAATTCGATAAGGCGTGTGTTGATCAATTGAATGACCATAAGCGGTCCAGACCTGATAGCCGGAATCGCGAGCCCGCCACGTGGCCAACTCGAGGAGCTGTGCCTTCCCCATTCCGTGATCGGCGCTGACGACCATCAGACCGCCGGATCCGCTCCGCTTGCAGGCGTCGAAAAAGGCCGTAATTGTCTCAGTCTCGGCCTCACGACCAATCGCGACTTCAGGTTGGGAATCCCGGTCGGAATTGAGCTGCAACTTGAACTCGGGGTCCTCCAAGTCGTCTACAGTTGGCCTAAAAATAGAAATTGGCTCGGACCGCCCCTTCACAGAAATGGCGGGCAAACGCTCAAAACGGAGACGTTGTCGAGACGCCGACCAAGTCGCCTCATCGCACAATAAGCCGCCATGCCCGGGGGCCTTCGCCGCCTGCATTAGTCGGGCCGACAAATTCACGACGTTGCCCATGACCGTGTACTCACGGCGCCGCGAGTTACCGATCGTTCCGCAAAACGCGAGACCGGTTGTGACTCCAATCGATGAATGCTGGCCTGCATCGCTGAGCACACGTTGCATGGCCAATGCGGCCCGAACCGCCCTTTCAGGGTCATCCGGATGTCCGAGCGGTGGCAGGCCGAGCACGGCGATCAGCGATGCCCCTTTGTCATCCACACTGATTTTATTGACGCTCCCCTCGAATCGGTAGAGGGCGATCTGCAAGGCCTTCATCGTTCGATCCGCCTCGAGCAACGGGGTCTGCGCGTTGAAGTCTGGCAAATTGATAAAGATCACCGATAGCCGTCGCTGTTCGCCCAGCCAATCGCTCTGATCGGCATCCAGCCGTGCCCGGATAGCCCCCGGTATGTAACGGCGCAAGGTGGCGGCAGCGCTCGGGCGCACGATCAAAGGAACCGCCTTGGGCGGGCTCCCCTCCAAAGGCGCGACGACCCGATGCATCTCATCGCCCATCGGCTCCAAGCTCAAACCAAAAATGTCGCCTTCACCGCCCCCCTTACCACTCTCAACCCCAATCAGATCGCGCACTGGGCTTGAAATTAAAACGTCTCCGGGGACGGCCAATCCATTTGCAATCCCCACCTGCTCAAGCGGCGACCCGCAAACCAAGAACTCCCAACGATCGAAGACGCCACCGAGTTGAGCGAATGAAACCGTGCCAGCGCCAACCGCGACCTTCATGGACAGATGCAAACCATCGCCAACGTCGTAGTGGTGAAGGCTCTGTTGAAGCGCCAGGGCGCAAGCAGTCGCCTCTTTAGCCCCTTCCGGGGTCAGCCAAAGCGCGATCATCGCGTCGCCGGCAAACTTAACGACATCCCCGCCCCACTGATCCACAAGATCAATGATCTGGCCAAAGTAAAGATTAAGGACTTGGGTCAGGTGCTCTGTACCCGCAGGCCCCCTCGCGGTCAGCGTTTCCGTTAACCGGGTGAATCCAGAAACATCCGCAAAGAGCAAAGCTGCTTCAAATTCCTCCGAATTTGGCTCCAAACCGCTAATCCGACCGTCATTGGCGCGCTCGACGAGAAGTTTGGGCAGATAGCTGGCTAGCGCATTCAGGTAAGCCGTCATTAAAGGTATGCCGTCATCTTGTCTCGACCTGATTCAATAGCTGCGGGACTTGTGAACGCAGACCGGAGGCTACAGCGCCACCGCAACCTGATCAAGGTCGGCCCACCGAGTGCAGCCATCTTGCAAGCCTGTTTAGGGATGAAGGGCCAGGTAGCGGGCGCGGGGCTTGACGGTGGGCACAGGGCTTGACGGTGGGCGCGGGCATCGCCAACTGCGTTTTCACTCCTCAGGCATAGCCTTCACGTCCTGAAAATCACAGTCGCCAATCCCCCGCCCGGAGCCACACCGCGCTTACCTGAACCACGTACCAAACCCGTCTACGAGCAAGCGCCCATCAATCGAGCACCCGCCGCGCGACTCAATTCCAGCAGCGCAACGCCAGCCATGATCGTCGCCCCCCGCAGAGCCCCCGGCTTCAGTGGGTCAAGCCGACAGCCATCAGGTGGCGGAGGCGCGCACTCTTTCATGACGTTCGGGCTATGCACGAGGAATGAAAAGTGTGCGGCTGCGCCAC